>CALETM010000034.1 GCA_937920765.1 uncultured Alphaproteobacteria bacterium
ACTAAATAAATATTCAGACCACGGGAAAACAATTCCGCTTGCGGATAAATATACAGGTAGCCGCGTTTTACACTTCAAAGACGGCGATTCATGGTTGAAATATAATGAGATGTTCGGCAATGGAGACCCGTTTGTTACCGTTAACCAATATGTTAATAATATGGCTAACGATATAGGTTTTATTGAAACTTGGGGACCAAATCCGGACGCATTAAAGAAAAAAGTCGTTGCGCGGGAAGTCAATAAAGCAGCAGCTAAAGGCGATAAAGAGTATAAAAAAGCCTTGAAAGATGCAGAATACTTTAACCGAATTTGGGACGAGGTAACAGGCGAGGCAAGCGTGCCAGTGCAAACAGCGGTTGCCGCAGCTCGTTTTAATTCCGGGGTGCGTAATATGCTTATGGCAGCACAACTCGGCAGCGCGTTTTTGACAACTTTTTCAGACGCGGCAACAAACGCTATGACAGTCCATTTTAACGGATTATCACAAACAGAGTTATTTAAAAACTTAGGCAGCCTTATGTTAAGCAATAAAAAACGTGATTTTGCAATGCACTTAGGACTTGGCGGAGATGAAATAGCACGGATTTTATCCGGCGGCGTTTCAGGCAGCACGAGATTTTTAGGCGATATGATTCCGGAAAGCGGTTGGACGGGGCGAGTTGCAGCAACAACAATTAAAGCCAGTTTAATGGAGCGAATAACGGTTGCCGGTAAAAAAGCTTTTTCTTTGGACTTTGTTCATTGCTTGGCTGATAATGCCGATGTTGAGTTTAGTAATCTCAATAAAGCGTTAAAGAATGCGTTTGAGCGTTACGGTATAACGGAAGAAGATTGGAATATCGCAAGAAAAAGCAAACTTGATGACTATAACGGCGCAAAATATTTAAATATCATAGAGTTAAGCAAGCAAAATGAAAGTGTTGCTAACAAAATTTCAAATATGATTTTTACCGAAAGAGATTTTGCCGTTATTGATACAAACGTTAGAACGCACGCGATTATGACACAAGGGCATAAACGCGGCACATTTATGGGCGAAGCGTTAAGATATATGGCAATGTATAAGACATTTCCGGTAACTATTATGACGCACCATATAACACGAATGATGAATATTGATTCTATGGGTTCAAAACTCGGTTATGCCGGCGGTCTATTTACAGGACTAACGATGACCGGTTATTTGACTATGCAGGCAAAATTACTTGTTTCCGGTAAAAAACCGGCAAAAGCCGACAAGTGGAACACTTGGCGCGACGCTATGCTTGCAGGTGGCGCGTGCGGCGTTCTTGGGGACATTATGTTTGGCGAAACCCGCGGCAACCTTATGGCTGATAAAGCTATGGCTATTGCGGGACCCGGTTTTTCACTTCTTAAAGACACATACGATTTAACAATCGGTAATATTCAAGAGGCAGGAAGCAAACGGAAGCAAGCAAATTTTTGGGAAGATGCGGCGTTGTTCGCAAAACGCTACACGCCGCTAACCAACCTTTGGTATACGCGGCTTGCAACAGAGCGTTACCTTTGGGACAACTTGGAAATGATTGCGGATAAAAAAGCGCGCGAACGCTTTTATAACCGCGAAAAACAGCAACAATACAGATACGGGCGCGGCTACTGGTGGAATCCCGGAAAAGCGAAGCCTAAATTTTAAGGAGAAATAAATGGCAAAAATAGAAGATTATCCGGCAGTTTATCAATACACAGGTAACGGAGCAACGCGAGCTTTTCAATTTAGATGTATGTTTTGGGAAGTCAGCAATATAGTGGTATATCTAAACCACACAATACAAACAAGCGGCTATACAATAACATCTGAGGATTTTAACGAAGGCGGAACTGTTACATTTAATACAGCACCGGCAAACGGCGTTAAAATCACAATTAAGCGCGTTCTACCAAAGAAGCGTTTAACGGAATTTTACGAAAGCGGCGTATTCAGAGCCGACCCGACAAACGAAGAAATCAACCATATTTATGCACTAATTCAAGGTAATGCAGATGATATTGAACGGCGTTGTGTTAAGGTAACAGATACCGACGACCAAACCCCGGAAGAGCTGCTTGGCGAGGTTTACGACAAGCTGGACAGTGCCACAGAAATTGCCGCTGATGCCCGCGCTGCCGCTAACGAGGCTACTACTGCCGCCAATAATGCGACTGCAGCCGTTGCCTCGGCGGAAGATACTCTGGCAGATGTTAAAACTTATGTTGATAACGCCAAAACCGATATTAATGAAACCATTACGACCAAAGTTGCGGAAACTATTGAAGACGCAAAAACAACCGTAACCGCTGCGGCGACAACTAATGTGAACAATTATGTTGACGAAACGGTAAAGCCTGCTTTGCAGAATTATACCGATTCGGC
>CALETM010000035.1 GCA_937920765.1 uncultured Alphaproteobacteria bacterium
AAAGAGTTGTGGTCGAAAGAAAAACAAAGTTTGCGTAATGAGCTCGGCAATAATATACGCGATGCCGCCAACCAACACCGTTTGGAAAAAATCATGAAAGAAGGCACCGCCATAACGGACGATGACGGCAATATTATCGGTTATGAACTGAGCCACCGCAATGCTTTGGGCGAAAAAGTAACTTTAACCGCCTCAAAAGATGAAAACGGTGAATTTCATATTAATAAACAGAAAAATTCTTTACGTATGGAGTTGCTGTCGAAAGTTGCCAAAGACGGCTCGGCAGTTCAGCAATTTGCTCAGCGTAACGCGGTATTTAAACAAAAAGAAGTCGGGGTACATAATGAAAGCCGCGTAAATGTTACTTCTGACAGCTTGATGTCGGTACGCAATATTACCGATAAAAACGGCAATGTGGTACAGCAAGACTTTGCCTTTAAGCCGTCGGTAATTCAACATATGGTAAACAAAGACGGAACCTTAAATGATAGTATGCTGGCGCAGATTAAAGCCGGTTCCAACTTTGATGTTAAAACTCTAAACACAGCCATTGCGCTTGAAGTTATGAAACGCCGCGGCATTGCCATAAATTCAAAATTTGCCGCGCGCGATATCAGCATTGATAAAAACGGCATAATGAGATTTAAACAAACCAACGCCGACGGCAGCACAATTGAACTTAACACAACTTTCGGCGGAGCAAATGGTAATCAGGTGCTTTCTGAATTTAAACAAACCGCATCTGACGGCAGTTACACCGCCATTGTTGATAACGGTATCATGAAAGCGACCACCACATACAGAGACGGTGATGCCAACTTATCATATGAATTTGCCGATGAATATTACCGCCTGCATAAATATATGAAACCGCTGAACGGCAATGGCACTTTTGCAGCCGGAATGGATGTAGATGCCGCCATGTTCGGGTTTAGCGATGCTGATATTAATTTGCACGCCGAACAAGTTCGCACCGGCAAAGCGCACGGCGTAGGCTCAAGTTATATAACTGCGTCTCAACACAGTTCACAATATAACTTATCGGAAGCTCGCGACGCCGCTTATGACAACATAGAAGCTACCGAACAAGCCTTGGCTCAAAATATTGATAAATTAAGCGCTTCCGACCGCATGAGGATTGAAGCAAACCTTGCCGTATTGAAAAATTCTGTTGGAAAAAAGGATGCTGTCTCTTATACACATCTGACGCTGCCGACGAATAGAG
>CALETM010000036.1 GCA_937920765.1 uncultured Alphaproteobacteria bacterium
GAGTGTAAAATAATACAAAATAATCAAATATGCAAGCAAAAACTTAAAATAAAACTGGAAATTAAAAAAAATAAACGTAAAATAAAGGGCGGAGAGCAAAATGTCTTACGATTTATTGTTTGAAAAAGCTAATAATTTATATTTAGCCGGTGCGCTTAATCAGGCGGAAGATTTATATCGGCAAATTTTAGAGGTTGTGCCGGAAAATCCTGATGTTTTAAATATGATGGGCTTAACTGCGCATGCTAAAGGCTGTTTTAATGAGGCATGCGAATGTTTTTACAAGGCGCTGCGGTTTGCTCCCCGCCATCTGCCGCTTTATTTTAACTTAGCGATTTCATTAACGGCGGCAGGAAAATTACATGAGGCGGTAAACGCCTATTTTGAAGTTATAAAATTAGATGCTAATATCAAAGAGGCTTATAATAATTTAGGCGGAATTTATGAAAGCTTAAATCAGCCGGAAAAAGCTAAAGAATATTACCGTATAGCGCTTAAAATTGACTCCGCTTATTTGGAGCCGTCGGTTAATTTGGCGGCGCTTGACCATGATGTTGCGGCGCTGCAAAGCCTCTGCGAGCAACACCCGACATCAGCCCTGCCCTTATATTATTTGGCGCTCATTAATTTTAAACAAAATAGCCTTGCAGAGGCTGAGCAATATATAAAACTTGCGCAAAATCGGGATACCTCCTCTGCTGATATTTATTTGCTTGCCGGAAATATTTCGTTAAAAATCAATAATACCGATGAGGCGGTTAAGGCTTTTGCACAAGCCTTGCAAATTAACGGCAAATGCGCTTCGGCGCTGATTAATCTTGCTGCGCTGACCGCAGATGAAAGCTTATACCGTAAAGCGCTTGATTTAGAACCGAACAATGCTGTTGCTCATGCCGGATTGGCGGCTATACTCTACAAACAAAAGCGCACCTTAGAAGCCTTGGAAGAATACCGCAACGCAGTTATTTTGAATCCGGATATGCCGGAAGTGAGCAATAATTTAGCCTTAATTTTGAAAGATACCGGCGATTATGAGCGCGCAGCCGATTTGCTGCTAAATGCCATTAAACAAGCTCCGCAACAGACTGATTTTTCTATCAATTTGGCCGAAACGCTTACGCTTTTTTATGCTCAAAACCCGCAAGAGGCGTGCAAAATTGCCGAACAATGGCAAAAATTTGCGCCCGATAATGCCTTTGCGAACCACTTGGTTGCCGCATTTAATGGTAAAAACGCTACTGACAGCCAATTTTATTCCGAAGCTTTGTTTGACGCCTTTGCCGAAAATTATGAGCAGACCATGCAAAATATTAATTATTCTGCTATTGCCAAACTGCAAGAACTCGGTTTTGCGCCGATTGGCAAGGTGCTTGATTTAGGGTGCGGAACCGGATTAGTCGGGCAAGCATTTAAAATGGATAAAAACAGCTTTATCGGGGTTGATATATCGCAAAAAATGCTTGATAAAGCGGCGCTTAAAGGCGTGTACGCCAATTTAATTAAAGCTGATATTGTGGATTTTTTACAAACTCTAAAGCTAAAATTTAACTTTATTATTGCGTTAGATACTGTCTGTCTCTTATACACATCTGACGCTGCCGACG
>CALETM010000037.1 GCA_937920765.1 uncultured Alphaproteobacteria bacterium
GTCTCGTGGGCTCGGAGATGTGTATAAGAGACAGGTTTGATTGAAAGGTAACAATTATGGAAAAAGCAAAAAACGTTAAAGAATTTGTTGAGCGTATGGACAACCGCAAAAAAGTTAATCCGAAAGATTTGTCTTCGGATCAAGATTTGACCATTGCCATTATGAACTTGATTTCAATAGAAGAGCACCTGGTGTTTTCCGGCGCTAAAACCGGCAAACCGGCATTTTATGATTTGATTGAAGAAGTTCGCCAAACCCGCAAAGAACTGATGCAAAAAATTATTCCGGCGTATGAGGGCGAGGTTTGGTGTATTTCAAAGCACTTGCTTGCAACCTGTATGCGTCTTATGGAAGTTGGCACCAAGCAGCAGAGTTTGGGCAACAAAGAGCAGGCTTATGCATTGTTTAACAAAGCCTATGATATGTATTGCCTGTTTTGGGGATTAAATATGAACATGCTTCAGGTTGAAAATCTAAAATGGGTTGAAGACAGCCTTGCCGATGTTAAAAAAATCAGTAAAAAAGTAGATGAAGAAATGGCAAAAATTCCGGCGGCGACCGTTTCTGAAACCGTTGCGGAAGAAAAACCGCAAGGGACTCTTGCTAAAATGAAGGCATTTGTTCGCAAAGCCGTTGATTGCTGCATTGAATAACCGGAGTTAAATAAATTATGAAAAAGCTTTTATTTGCATTATGCATGGCGTTGTTTATGCTTACGGGCTGCGGACAAAATGACGGGTTTGATTCCGGCAAAATTTATTATTTTTACGCTGAAAATTGCGGACATTGCCGCGCAGCAAGCGCTTATATCAACAAACACCACCCCGATTTAGAGATGGTTAAAGTTGATGTTGGCACTAAAGAAGGGTTTGACTTAATGGTTAAAGCCGCTAAAAAGTTTAAGCTCGGCAACAGAATCGGAACTCCGATGTTTGTTATCGGCGACAACTATGTTATGGGCTGGGCTCCGCGCCAGACCGCTAAGTTTGAGACTTTGATTAAACCGTACTTAAAATAATTGTAACTGAAAACAAACCCAAAAGCCGCTTAATTACAAGCGGCTTTTGGTTTATTTATACAATACAGCGATATTACAAGCAATGCCTGAGCAAACATCGCATACGGCGTCAGTATCATTTAAGGTCATGTTATGAAGGCATTTGCTGTTTTTTGTGCAATAACTATCGCCTTTGATGGATTGCCCTACATTTTGTGAGCCATTTGCGGTATACTGTATGGTGTTTACCTGCCATAAGTTGGCGGAATTTTCTTTGGCGGCAAATAAAATATTGCGACAGATTTCTTTATCTTGAGCAGTTGGCTTAAGTGTAAAAACAATGCCTCCGAAATCATTTTGAGTCTGAGTCCCATCGGGAAGGGAATATTTTACATTGTTGTATTGTACGTACAGAGCTCTTTTAAAATATTTTTCTTGCAATGTGTTGGCGGCAATTAAAGTAATGCCGTCGGGAAGCATATTCATTTTATATAATAAAGTGCTATAATTGCTTATACTGTCAGAAGTATGTTGGAGCCTGTCTTTGATAGAAAGCACATTGTTTATCAACATATTAACCGCTACGGCATGCTGATTTAGTTTATACTTCATCATCGCTTTGCTATATCCGGCAATAGCGCCAACAGAAAGCACCCCGATAATAGCCAAAACGCCGAGCATTTCCACCATACTTCTGCCATTTTCTGATTTCATAATAAAAATCCTCTCAAATTGTTGCATTTGAGAAGATTTTAGCTCGCGTTTTTTTTTTG
>CALETM010000038.1 GCA_937920765.1 uncultured Alphaproteobacteria bacterium
GAAATAAACTGCTTAAAGTGGTAGAAAATGAAAAAAATTTGTTTTTTTATATTGTTGATAATGCAATTTGTGCCGGCATGGTGCGGGGCGCAAATCATGGTTACAACCAAAACATCATCAGCAGTTAAAGGCATTAAGCTCACATCATTTCCTGATTATGCGCCGATTTCATATGTTGCTGAAGATGATCGAGGACATGATTATTTACGCACTATTTTTAATGAGCCTTTACAAGAATTTGCTCAGCTCGGCAATTTTAAGTTAGAATATAATGTAATGGAAGATTATGATAATGCCGTAAGTATGGTTCGCCGCGGCGAGCTTGATGTTTTATTGGGCATTTATTATGGAACCAAAAAATACGAAGGGTTAGAATATATTTATCCCGCGGTGCTGAATAATCCGGTAAATGTTGTTATGATGCCGCAAAATACAGCAAAAGTAAAAAACACTGAAGATTTAAAAGCTCTTAAAGGTGTTTACAGTAAGGAAGAATATTTTAGCGATTATATGCTTAAAAATTTTGCCTCATTTAATATAAAACCGGTTGAAAGCACACTGGCCGCGTATGAAAAACTTTTTACCGGCGAGGTTGACTATATTGTCGGCACATACTACTATAATTATGTAAAAGCTTGCGAGTTCGGACTTAAAGATTATGTTTCTTTTTCACAAATGGCTATGTGGAGCATGCCGATGTTTATCGGAGTTTCAAAAACCGCGCCTGATTATAAAAGAATCAGCGCTCTGCTTAAAAAAGCAGTAACCAAACCTGAGTTTTTGCAAAAGCTTAATGTTGCTCTTAAAGCAGAGGTTAAAAAAATAGAGCTAAATTCGCAAGGAGTGGTGCCGCCCGAATTTGTTCGGAAAGGCGCCGAATTAACTCCGGCTGATGCAGAAGTCGGCAATTTGTTAGGAAGTAAGGGGGAATAATAAATTATGGTACTTTTGGTTCACCATAGCATTTCGCCGCAATCGCGTAAAATCAGAATGATGATGTCTGAAAAAAAGATGCTGTTTGTGTTAAAAGAAGAAGAGCCGTGGAATATTTCCAAAGACATAAAAAAATTAAATCCGGCCGGTGAATTGCCGATATTTATTTTTGACGGCAATATTATTTCCGGCAATTATCCCATTACCGAATACTTGGAAGAAAATTATCCCGAGCCGAGGTTGATTACCGGTGACAATAAACATCGCGCGGAAGTTAGGCGTTTAACCGATTGGTTTGATAACAAATTTTATAATGAGGTTTATCGTTATATTGTTATGGAAAAAGTTTATAAGCGCTTTCGCGACGGTTCCGCACCCGATTCGCGGATTTTAAAAGCCGGTATGAATAATTTGAAATTTCATTTAGAATATATTGAGTGGCTTGCCGAACGCAATAACTATCTTGCCGGTCAAGAATTTTCGTGGGCTCGGAGATGTGTATAAGAGACAGATATTGAGTGGCTTGCCGAACGCAATAACTATCTTGCCGGTCAAGAATTTTCGTTGGCGGATATAACTGCTGCGGCGCACCTTTCCGTAATAGATTATTTGGGCGATATTGCTTGGGACGATTATAAAAATGCCAAATTATGGTATTCAAAAATAAAATCTCGCCCGAGCTTTAAGGATATTTTGAAAGATACAATTAAAGGAATTTTTCCGGCAAAACATTACACAAACTTGGATTTTTAATATGAAAAAGCTATATTTACTATTGATTTTACCGTTTTTATTTTCAGCCTGCACCTGGCTTTCAGAGGGTGAAGGACAGGTTATATATCATTGGGAGCGTCCGCGCACCGGCGTTGAAAAATTTGCCCGCGATCACTCTGAATGTATGCGCAAGGCTGAAGATTTTAAGTTTTTGCCTAATTTTAAAAGTTGGTTTTATTCGGAAGAAGCCCGCTATGATATCAGAGCCGACTGGCACTCTGAAAAAGGAATTTGGGCAAGCTATGTTCCGTATACCGGTGCTCAGCCTATATTAGTAAATTCTATCCGCGACGATTCGGATTCCAGCCCGCGAAAATATCGTAAATGTATGGAAAGCCGCGGCTACACCCGCCGTCAGCACGATATTCCGACCACTACCAATATCTTTGTATACAAACCGCAAGATATCAATCAGGATACTCCGCTTGAAAAATATTACCGCTAGCGCAAATTTAGTTATATCCACCGCCGGTAGCTTTATAGAACGCAATAATATTTTGATAAATTGCCCCGTTGCTGGCGGCTAGATCGGTTTCGGCTTGCAGTAAATCTTGTTCGCTCTTTAATAAGTCGGAAAATTCAATTAAGCCGTTTTGATACTTTTCACGCATGGCCGTAAAAGCTTGGCGCATTCGATAAACCGCGTTGCGATGAGCTTTGTTGGCAGCATATTCTTTTTGCGTCGCGGTGATGGCGTTGCTTAAATCTTCAACTGCTTGCAAAATAGTTTGTCGATACGCTTCATAACTTTCGGCCTTAATTTGTTTTTGCAGCTCAACGTTGTTTTTAAGCTTATTCCAGTTAAACAACGGCATAACGCTTGCCGGAGTGTAGCCGTAAGCTTTGCTGTTAGAGTTAAAAAGTTTGGAACCGGCGCTTGACTGCAGACCGAATAGTCCGCTGATGCTTAAATTGGGGTAAAGTTCCGCCACTGCTTGTCCGATGGCGGCGTTTTGCGCGGCCAGATTACGTTCAGCCGCTTTTACATCAGGGCGCGAACGAATAATATCGCTCGGCAAATTAAATAACAGATTGGCGTTATATTTGTATGCTTGCTTTATAGGCGCGCTGCAATCAATACTAATTTGGTTGGGGAGCAGCCCCGTCAAAACCGCCAAAGCGTTTTTATAAGCTTCAATTTTATATTCAAGCGCCGGAATAGCCGATTTAGTGCTTTCGGTTATATATCCGGCCTGATTATATGCCGCGGCGTCAGCTAGGCCGGCCTGATATTTTTTAGCGATAGACCGATATATATCTTGTTGCAGCCTTAAATTATTTCTGGCAATGTTTAATTGTTCTTGCGCGGTCTTCAGCGCAAAATAATTGTTGGCGACTTCTGCGGTAATGGCAACCCGTAAATTACGCAGACTGTATATGGCGCTTTCAAATTGGGCGCGCGATTGCTCGTTTAATCGTCTGCCGGCTCCCCAAATGTCAAGTTCCCATGAGGCGTCAAGCCCAAGTTGAAAATAGTTGCTGTTTGCCGATAAGCCTATGTTTTTACTGGCTTTGCTGTAATTATATTTGGCATCGGCATTAAGCATGGGCAAATATTGCGTCCGATTAATATCCGCAGTAATACGTGCTTGCCGCAGGCGAGCAATTCCGGCGTTTATATCAGAGTTTTGTGTTAATGCCGCCGCAATTAAATTATTTAAATCTTCGTCATTAAATTGCTCATACCATCGGGTTGAAATTTTTATATTATTTCCGCTGAGCTTTAAGGATTGCGCTATTTGTTCATCTTTATAGATTTGCGGCTCTTTATAATCGGGACCGACTGTGCAGGCGCTTATAAAAACTAACAAGAGATACAGGTGTTTTTTAGGCATTTTGACCTCCTTTGGGCGCGGCAAAGTGTTCTTTTATGGTTTCAAATAAGGCAAACAGGGCCGGAATGAATATAATTCCGACTGAGGTTGCCGCAATCATGCCAAAAAATACGGAGCTGCCGATAGCAATTTGCGAGCTTGCGCCGGCGCCGGTTGCCACTACCATCGGCAGTACGCCTAAAATAAAGGTTAAGGCCGTCATCAACACGGCGCGAAACCGCTCCTCCGCGCCTTTTTGCGAGGCTTCTAAAATGCTGAAGCCTTTTTCACGATATTCTTTGGTAAATTCCACAATTAAAATAGCGTTTTTGGCAGCCAATCCTATCAACATAATTAAACCCAGCTGCGCATAAATACTAAGCGGCTGTCCCATAATGTGCAAACCGATAATTGCGCCCAAAATGGCAAATATGGTTGAAAACATCACGGCAAACGCCAGCATCCAGCTTTCATACAGCGCCACTAAAAACAAATAGCAGAAAACCAATGCCAAACCAATAAGCAGCACCGCCAAACCTTGAGCCTCAACTTCTTGCAAGCTTAGGCCCGTCCAAGCCAGACGATATTCTTTAGGTAAAATTTCTTTTGCCAGCTTTTCAACATTGGCGATGGCAGTTCCGCTGCTGACATTTTTATCGGCAGCAGCGGTAATAGAGGCCGAATTGTATTGATTATATCGATAAATAATTTTAGGGTTAATCTCGGTTTTAACGGTTGCAAAACTGCCAAGCTTAATCGGCGTGCCGTTTGCCGAGCTGACATATAAACTCATAACATCGTCAATATCGCTGCGATATTCAAAATCAGCCTGTATAATAACTTTGTTGATTTGTCCGTTCAAGGTTATGTTGTTGATATAACGCGAGCCCAAATTGTTTTGCAGGGCGGTAAACAAATTTGCCACCGGAATATTGTATGATTCTAATTTGGTGCGGTCAATATCCAAATAAATATGCGGTGTATCGGCGGTAAAAGTGCTGAATGCATAAGATAAATCAGGCGAGGCGTTAAGTTTTTGTAAAAATAACGATAAATTGCGGTACAGCTCTTGTTCTGAAATATTAGCATCTGTTGCCAACAGTTCAAATGAAAGCCCGTTGCTTTGCCCGATTCCGGGGATTGCTGGCGGCGCAAAAAAGTTAAATTCAGCAATGTTGCTGCCGGCAAATTCTGCCGAAAGTTTTTGCGTAATGGCTTCAACTGAAAGATTTTTGCCCTTGCGTTCATTCCAATTATCAAGCCCGATAACACCTAACGCCACATTTTCGCCTTGTCCGCCCAAAAGGCTGTATCCGGCAACGGTTATGCAATATTTTACACCTTTAATTTTTAGGGCTTTATTAGTCAGCGTTTCCAGAGCTTTTTCAGTTTGATTTAAACTTGCGGTATCGCTTAATTGAATGTTGCTAAAGATAATGCCTTGGTCTTCTTCCGGTAAAAATGAAGTCGGGGTTATTTTAAACCCGATAAAAATTACCCCGATGGTTGCTAAAATTAAAAAGGTTGTAAGCCATAAATGTTTAGAAAACAAGGTTACAGAACGCAAATAATGACTTTTGCCGAAGTCAAGCGCGCGGTTAAACCACGTAAAAAAAATTCCTGATGTTCCGGCGTCTTCAGGTTTTAATAAAATTGCACATAGCGACGGGCTTAACGTTAAAGCATTAAAAGCTGAAAAAGTAACGGAAGTGGCAATCGCCACGGCAAATTGCTGATATATTTTTCCGGTAATGCCGGCCATTAAACCTACCGGAATAAAAATTGAGAGCAGCACAAAGGTGGTGGCAACAATCGCGCTGCTTATTTGCTGCATGGCTTTGGCGGCCGCCGCCTTTGGTTCAAGCTTTTCATATAGCATTAAATATTGCACGCGCTCCACCACAATAATTGCGTCGTCAACCACCAATCCGATTGCTAAAATCATGGCAAATAAGGTTAAAATATTAATATCAAAACCAAGCGCGTAAACCACTATAAAAGTGGCGATTAAGGAAACCGGAATTGTAAACAGCGGAATAAGGGTGGTGTTAAATTTTTGTAAGAAGATAAAGGTTACCAAAACTACCAGTCCGAATGTAATGAACAGTGTTTCAATAATGCTGTCGATTGAGGCGCGCACATAATCGGTTGAATCATAAGCAATACTGAAAGTTATATCATCAGGAAATGTCGCTGATAATTTTTCAATTTCCGCTCGCACGTTATCCATAATATTTAACGAATTTGAGTTTGGAGTTTGGTTAAGCGCCATAATCACCGCCGGCTCGTTTTTGTAAGCCGACTGTATACCGTAAGAGCTGGCGCCGAGCTCAATGCGCGCCACATCTTTTAAGTATACCACGGCGCCGGTATTATCAGTCGCAACTATAATGTTTTCAAAATCTGAAACGCTGTTGAGCAGCCCTTTGGCAGTTAAAGATAATACCATATTGGTGCCGGAAGGCGCCGGAGCCGAACCGATACTGCCGACCGATGCCTGCACGTTTTGTTGTTTAACCGCTTGCACAATGCTTTCGGAGTTTAAGCCCAGAGCGGTTATCTTATTAACGTCAAGCCAAATACGCATACTGTATTGTGGGCCAAAAATTTGCACATCGCCAACCCCTTTAACACGAGCCAAAGGGTTTTGCAAATTGGTGTAAGCATAGTTGCTTAAAAATAAATTATCATAAGTTTTGTTAGGCGAGCGTAAAACTAAAAGCGCCAAAATGTTAGGGTTTTGGGTTGTAACGTCAACACCTTCTTGCGTTACTATGGTAGGTAATTCCGAATTGACCTGTTGCAGTCGATTTTGCACCTTAACTTGTGAAATATCAGGGTTTGCCCCAACATTAAAGGTAATGGTTAAAGTATAATTGCCGGAATCATCTGAAGATGACGACATATAAAGCATATTTTCAACCCCGTTGATTTTATTTTCAATCGGAGTTGCAACCGTGTCGGTCAAAACTTCAGCGTTAGCCCCCGGATAGGTGGTTTTTACAATAATCTGCGGCGGGGTAATTTCAGGATATTGCGAAACAGGTAACACGGCGATGGCAAGCAGTCCCAACAGCACCATTACCACTGAAATTACAATGGCAAAACGCGGGCGGTTTATAAAATAAGCTGAAAACATTATTTGTCCCTTTCTTTGCCGAAGTTGTCAGTATTTAAAAAGACCGGAGTTATTGTTTTGTTATAATATGATTGTTGCATTTTTTCTGCTAAAAAAGCATCGCCTTTTTGAAAGGTGTTTTCTAAAATAAAATCATTTTTTTCCGAGGCTAAAAGGTTTACTTTTTCTTTTATTATGCTGCCGTCCCGAATAATGTAAACATAGTTTCCGTCATTTTCTAATAAAACATAACTTTTGCTTATTTGAACACTGTATTTAAAAATGCGTTTAACTAAAACCGTAACATAAGCGTAAGGAATTAAAGTTTGATTGCTGTTATTAAAATCAACAAATATGGCAATAGAGTTGCTGGCGGGGTTTACGGTATTATCGGCATATTTAAATTTTCCGGTATCGGGAAAAATTTGCCCGTCGGCAAGTTTGAGGTAAATTTTATCATCTCCGAAAGGTGTCGGTTTAGCATTTTCAATCAGATATTCTTTATCGGTTATTGAAAATTGAACTCGAATAGGGCTGAATTGCATAATTGAAAACAAGCCGCCCGAAGAAGGCGACACGTAATTTCCCGACGTTAATGAAACATCACCGACAATCCCGTCAATCGGCGAGCGGATTATGGTATAATTATAATTAACTTCTGCCAATGCCAAATTGGCTTTAGCGTATTCTAACGCTGCTTGCGCGCTTAAAAACTGTGCTTTGGCGTTATCCAGTTCGGTTTCCGACACAGCGCTTTTGCCGGCTTTTTGTATGCGTTTGTAATAAGTTTCGGCATTGTTTAAATTAGCGTTTGCCTGCAGTACATTGGCATAGGCCGCTTCAAGTTCGGCAAGGTATTGGCTTTGTTCCAGCGTAAAAAGAACGTCGCCTTGCTTAACATGTTCGCCGCCAAATACCATAATTTTATCAATAAATCCGTTAATAAAAGGCTGCGCCTCGGCTTCATGAACAGGCAGTATACGCCCCACATAAGTTTGTGTAAATTCAATATCCTGCGGAACTACTTTAACGGCATTAAGCGCCAGTGTTTCTGACACCGGCGCCTGATGTTCTGGAGTCGATTTTTTGTATTGCCACGCAAAACAAAAGTATCCGGAAATAAAAGCAATAACCATAAGTAAAATTATAATTAGCCACCAAAAGCGTTTTAACATTTTTCTGCCCTTAAATTGTTTAATCTTCCGTTTTAAATAATCGGCAAAGGGCATAATTCAATGTGTGTTGCGCGCTTTTATTGCACGGTGCTTACGGCGCGGGTAATTTTGCGGATAGAATTTAATTCAATTTGCCGCACCCGTTCTTTTGAAATGTTATAAATTTTACTCAAATCATCAAGGGTTGCCGCTTTATCAATCATACGGCGCTTAAATAAAATGTCTTTTTCCCGCGGGTTTAAAATCGTAAGAGCGTTGTTAAACAGGCGGCGTCGATATTTCATGGTTTCGTTATAAGCCAAACATTCTTCCTGATTAGGTTTGCTGTCGGATATAAAATCAATCCATTCGGTTGAGCTGTCAGAGGCGGAGTTTAACACTGTATTTAAAGAGCCGTCGTGGGCTTTAAGGCGAATGTTCATATCGGTAACATCTTGCGTTGTTACATCAAGCGACTGAGCAATGTGGTTTATAATCGGTTCCGACATTTCGCGGTCGTCAGTCAGGTTCAGTTGGTTTTTAATTTTGCGCAAATTAAAAAACAACTTTTTTTGCGCCGCGGTAGTGCCGAGTTTAACCAGCGACCACGAGTTGAGTATATATTTTTGTACTGATGCTTTAATCCACCACAAGGCGTAAGTTGAAAAACGGAATCCTTTTTCAGGCTCAAATTTTTCAACGGCATAAAGCAACCCGATGTTGCCTTCTGAAATCATTTCGCTGATTGGCAAGCCGTAACCGCGGTATTTTGAAACCACTTTTACCACCAATCTTAAATGCGAAGTTACAAGTTTGTATGAAATTTTTTTACTGTGAGTTCGCTGATATTCCAGCGCCAAATTATATTCTTCTTCCTGTTCTAAAATTGGAAATTTGCGAATATATTGCAGGTATCTTGCCAGATTATATTCCGGCGAAAAGTCAAGTTCGATAAGTCCAGATGAAGTATCCATAGCCTTATCTCCTTTTTGAGTGTTGCGGAGTCACATCATATACAAAATGAACAGAATCACAACCTAACAAAAAGTTTTAATTTTTCAACTGCCGCAATTTGGCAATAAGCTCGTTGAAATCTGCCGGAAAATCAGAGCTGAAACTTAAAAATTTGTCGGTGCGGGGGTGAACAAATCCTAAGGTTGCCGCGTGTAGAGCCTGCCTTGGAAAATTGTTGAGATAGTTTTTTATATCGGACGGAATTTTTAATCCGCTTTTATGGTTTTTTTGATAAACTTTGTCACCGATAAGCGCGCAGCCGATGCTGGAAAGATGCACCCTTATCTGGTGGGTGCGTCCGGTTTCCAAATTACACTGCACCAGTGCGGCAAAATTTTTAAACGGCTCGATGGTTTGGTAATGGGTAACGGCGTGTTTGCCTCCGGTTGTAAGCAGGGCCATTTTTTTGCGGTCGAAATGCGAGCGCCCGATGTTGCCGGTAATTGTTCCGCTTAACGGATTGGGAACGTCATAAACCGCGGCAAAATAGGTGCGCTGAATGGAGTGGTTAAAAAATTGTTCGCTAAGCTTTTGGTGCGCCAAATCAGTTTTTGCCACCACCAACAATCCGCTGGTTTCTTTGTCAATACGGTGCACAATTCCGGGGCGCTTGACCCCGCCGATTCCGGAAAGGTTATCGCGGCAATGCCAGAGCAACGCGTTTACCAAAGTTCCGTGATAGGCGCCGGCGGCGGGATGAACTGTCATTCCGGCCGGTTTATTTACCACAATTAAGTCATCGTCTTCATAAACAATGTCGAGTGGAATATTTTCAGGTTCGGGGTCGGCCTCTTCAGGAGCCGGAATTTCAATTTGAAAAACATCGCCGCTTTTCACTTTGAAAGCGCAGTCGTTTATTTCGTTTTCTTCACAGGTGACGAAGCCGTTTTTAATTAAGCGCTGAATTTGGCTGCGCGACAAGGTTTTTAAGTTCTCGTTTTGCTCTTGCAAAAGGCTTAAAAACTTATCAAGCCGCATGCCTTTTTGCTCGCCGCTTACCGGCTCGGTTAAAAAAATATCAGAATCCTGTTCTTCCATAGTGGTAATCTTAAAGATATGTTAGCCATTTTGTAGTAAAAACAGCATATCGTAAATGAACACAAATGCAAGGATTGTTTATGGATAAGCTCAAAATTGTTAAAATCGCGGTTTTTTTATTAACATTCTGCCTGATTTTTTTATTGTGTTTTGCCGTTTCTCAGATTATTTTAAAAACAAACCGGCAAAATCAGGCGTTTAAAATCAGTTTGCCGGCTGCAAACAGTCGAATTTGTAATATAACGGCAGAAGGAGGCCGCTTGTTTATTGCAACTGAAGCACCGGCGGTATATGTCGTAAATTTGAAAGATAAAGTACTGGAAGGCACTGTTTATCTTAGTGGAGAATCTGACGATGGCAAAGAAAAATAAAAAAAAGCAGGCAAATACGGAAAATAATGAAGTGATTAATATCAATCAATCGGTTATTAATATGGAACCGGATAAAAACGCAGAGCCTGAAAAACCGGCTAAAGACAGCGAAGATGATGAGTTTGAACAGCTGTTGAGCAGTTTTCTTAATTCTGATACCGACGCTGATGGCCAAACACAATCCACGCCCGAACCTGAAAAGCACAAAGATTTGGAAAGCCTGCATATTCTGCCGCCTGAAAACCAGACGCACGATGATGATTTTACCGGAATCGGCACTAAAATTCCGCAAGAAATTGTTAATTTGGGTTCTGATGAAAGCGAACTTGCTCAAGCCTATGAAAATTTTTTAGGAGCCGTATTGGCGATGGCGGCTATCCGCGATATTCCGTTGCCCGAGTTTTTGTTCCGCAAAAAAATGCTAGTTCCTAATTATAAACCGAGCGTTGGACGTAAAATCGGCGAAGATGCTTCAGCGTGTTGGGACGTTATGCTGCTGGCATTCCCTGAAAAACTCTCAACCATTAAACCCAATGCTACCGATGAAGAGTTTTTGAATTTTGCTGAAAGTGTTGCTGATCAAAATTTACAGCTTGCCATAATTTCATATGTTGAAATTTTGATTGATATTGAAAATTGTGAAATCTCGTATGAGGCAAAACGCTTAAAGGCGCAGCGCCGCCGGATTGAAAAGGCGTTGTATGATGAATATCAGCGCCGCAAAGAACGCAAACAAAAATTTATTGAAGCCGTGCAAAAGCGTAAGTTTCCGGTAGATGCCGAGCGGCTTATCGGCAATTATTTTAAAACCGCGGTCAAAGACGCCGAAGGAGCTTATGAAGCATTAACCAAAAATCCGGCGGTTTATGCTCCGATTGAAACAGACAAAATTAAGCCTCGTTTTTTTGGCTTGGTAAAGCCGACACCGAAAGACGGAATCCGTGAAAACTGCAAGCTTGGCAAGTTTTTGAAGTATTTGCGGGTGTAGCATTTTTGTAACAAAAACATTCTAGACAAAAACAAAAAATAATGATAATATAAAGGAAAATTAAAAACGGAGAACACCAATGGCAGATGAAAAACTTGATGTATCGGAAGAGGCTTTGACTAAAGAGGCAGATAAGCTGTTTGCTTTGTTAAACAAAGAAGAGCTTATGGAAAGCGATAAAATGGATATTGACGGCATTGTGCAAAAAAATCCGTTGCTGCTGAGCTGGAAAGGGTTTGCTGAAAAAGTGGCATTGCCCGATTTGATGACCATGCACAATAGCAAACAGCCGATTGATAATATTATCGAATCCTCTGATAAATCATTGCAAACAACGGAAAGAGTGCTTGCAAATCTGCAAAAAGTTAAAGAAAGCGGGTGGCTCAGAAATGTTGAAAATCCTGCTGCTGAGGTTGTGTCCGGTATTTCTCCCAATGGTGAAACCATAGGCACTCAAGCTATTAAAAATATCAGTTTTTTACAATCTATGCAAAACGAGCCTGACGTTTCTGCTGAACAGAAGGCTGCGCTTAAGCAGCATTGCAACGGAATATGCCGCGATTTTGTTGATAAAGTGTATGATTCTGAAAAAGGCTATGGCGCCGATAAAAATCAGCCTAATTTGCAAAATCAAACTCCGAAAGATTTAGTTAAAGACATTGTTGGCGACAGACAGACTTTAATGGTTGAAAACAAACAAGAAGAACCGCGTAAAACCTTGAGCATTGAAGAACTTAAAGATAAGGCTTATCAAGGCACTTTAACTGTTGAACAGGCAAATGAACTGCGTAAAAAAGAAGATGATAAAAAAATTGCCGATATGGTTTCGCAGCCAGGTGATAAAAAGAAAAACAAGCATGAAAGCAATGATAAGTTCAAAGACGAAGATGTTATCAAATATATGTATGAAGATTGGGTTTTGGGCGGCGCCAGTTGGTTGTTTAATAAGGCGGAAGACGCGTTTTTAAACATTGTCGATTCTGCGGTTGAAATCTGTACTTCCCGCGCCGGCAAGCGTAAAGCCGACAAAGTTGCTGCCAGTGCCGAAAACTTAAATGCAGCGTCGGCAAAAGCTAATGCGTTTTCTAAAGCAATATCTAAAAAATTAACTGATTTTAGCGATAGTTGCGCGGCAAAATCGGCTTCATATGACGCTATTCTTAATGATTTAAGCAACAACTTAAATAATCCTGATCCGCATTGGGAATATTTTGATAAAGACGATGAATTTGTTAAAAGATTGAAAGCGAATCCGGCAAAGGGAGCGGAATTTATTAAATATGCATCGGAAGAGCTTAAAAACCGTACGCAGCTTATAGAATCAACCGGTAAGCTTGCCATGATGATGACGGCAACCCGTATGACGGAAGAGTTTATGGGCGATGATAATAAATGGCGCAACAAAGGCGAATATTTGTCTGATGAAGAATTGCAAATTAAATTCGCGCAAAAAACTCAAGAATGCCAAAAGAATATTTTGAAAGCAGTTGCTGTTATTTCTGAAGACAGCCGCTTGCTTTCAGAAGCCGCTTATGATAATTTGCAGGGCAAAAAGCCTGATTTAAAAACCTTTACGGCTGAAAATACCAACCGCGAAGTTAATGCCTTTTTGAAACAACTTGCCGGCACGGTTAAATCGGCTGCTGAAATTCAGCAAAAAGACTTAGATGACAAAGCATTTGATAACTTTAGCGCTAAAAAGCATGATTGTTCGGTTGCCCGCAGCATTCGCAATGCTGATAACTTAATTGCGCAAAAAATTCAAAACGGCGCGGTTTATGAAAACTCTATGTTTAAGGAAGAGCATTCTAAAGAAAGAATTGAAGCTAAAACCGGATTGTTTGAAGAGGCAATTAAAGAAAATTCTCCTGATAGCATGGCTAAAACCTTTGAACATATGAAGCAGCTTAATCAATATCAGGCGCAAACCAATGATGCCCGTTTGCGAGGCATTGAAAGCCGTAAACAAGCAGTGCAGAAGTTTAAGGATAAAATTGTTAAGCGCGATCCGGCTGTTTTTAACCGAATTGCTCAAAATAATTCAGGAAAAGGAATGTAAGTGCTAAAAAAAATAATAAAGACAATCAGAGCGCTGATTATCGGCATAATATGGACAAGTGCGCTTTTGTACGTAGCGCGCCTGTTGATGATTTATATCTGGAAGTTTGACATCTTTTATGTCAAGCAATGGAGCGTGGTAAAAAGATTTTGGAACAGCAACGGCGTAATTGAGGGCGCCTCGGATTATGCGTTCTTTTTGTCATTGTTATTAATATTAATTATCTGGATTGTCGGAGGTGTAAAGCTCTGTCGGCTTAATTATGCCAAGCTTATGATTGCTCCGCTTAATTATATTGCCAATCGGGATTTGAAAAAGTATGAGCAAGAGGATACGCATGTTGTGATAAAAAACATTAAGGTTGGTGAAAAAATATCGGTTGAAGATTTGATTCAGGAACGAATGAAACGGGAACAAACCGATAATGTTAAAGAATCCGATGAAATGCGCCGCAATATTTCAGAAAAAATTATTAACCGCAAGGAACAATAAATAATTGTTAACTAATACAGAATATGATAACCTCCAAAGCAGGAGAAAAATTTGAAACCGTTAAGAGTTTTGGCACGAATAGCTTTTGTAGGATGCCTGTGGAGTATAATCTTCATTGAAGGCATAAGGGTTATTATGCTTGAAAACTGGCATTTTGATATTTTTTGGCCGCCGCACTGGATGCATGCGTGGAACTTATGGCTTAACGGTTGGGTTATTGATACCGCCAAAGAGTGGGCATTTATTTTAATTATCATCGCGTTTATACCATTATGGCTTACAGGGTGGATTACATTAAGTCTGATTCCTTGGGAAATGATGGCATTTAAGGCTGTTATGTATCCGATAAATTTAGTGCGCTCAATGTTCAATCCGCTAAAGATTGTTACCAAAACTCCGGTTGTGGTTAAGAAAAAGTCATATAAAGAAATTCGCCCGACCGGTCCGCGCTCGCCGATATATGATTATAATGATGCTCCGAGTTCAACCACTGCATCGACCATTACGGCAGTGCCGACAGTTTCAACAGCCGCTGTGCCGGTTGAAAAAACACCCGCTGCCCGCGCCGATTTAAAAAATAAAGCAACTGCTGCGCGCGAAACCTTTAGTCATTCTTTATTTAATATTGATGATGACGATGATGATTTTGACCTTGATTTCGATTCATTCGGAAAATCGTCGGATATATTTAAAATAGACAGCAAAAAGAATGAAAAGCAGGAGTCAAAACCCAAAGACAGCCGCAACAACCGTTTTGAGTTTAATGAGGCTGAAGATGATGACGAGGATTATCGTCCGTCGCGTCGCGACAGTAAGCCGCGCCGCAATGATGACGACGATTATGATTCCCGCCCGCGCCGCAAAAAATATGATGACGGCGATGATGATTATGACGACCGTCCGCGTCGTCGCGATGATCGCGGCTCGCGCGATAACCGCGATAATGACAAACGCGATGCTAAACGAGATAACCGTCGCCGTGATGATAACCGTAATAAAGATGATTTTCGCGATAAGCCTAAAAATAACGTTTTGCCGCGTGATGAAGCTCAAACCGATTTTGCGCCACGCTTAAATCCGGTGGCTGATGTTTTAACTCAAAAAGGATACGCTCTTATTTCCGGCGCAACCATTAAAAATACTGTAATTGATTTTATTGGTGTATCATCAGATAAAATTTGTTTATGCTTGCTTGATAAAGAAGCCGGTGATTGGCTTGCCGACGAAGAGCGCTTTAATGATGAAGAACCGTTGTGGTTTTCAGAAAACAGCCATCGTATATCGCCTGTACGCAAAGCTGATGTTGCTAAACAGGCTTTAACTGATAAGCTTGAGACCTCTGATTTGAGCTTTGAAGTTAAAACGTATGTAATTATTCAAAACGGAAATATTATCAATGCAGAAGATATGTTTGAGGTTTGGAATGATATGGGCATAGATGTTACCCGCATTAACCGTGGTATGCCAAAAGAAATTAAACTTTTTTCAAAAACCATTGAAGAAGCTGAAGACAAGCCTGATAAGGCCGCTTTGGATATTGTTAAAAAATTAATTCGCAGTTTAGCATAAGAGGAATAAAATGGCATTAAGACAAAGAGGCGTAGAATGGGAAGAATATGATAATGCCGTCCGGTGGATGGCCGTAACCATGATTATTACCCTTATAGTGACGTTAATTTTAACAATTTTTTCGTTGCCGCTTGCTTATTTAATTGAGCAGGGTATTTCTAAAAAGACGATTGAAAGCGTTAAAATGTTTTTGAATGCTATTCAAGACCGCCCGTCATTTTTGTTTAAACAGTATGGTAGCTGGATGGAAAAACTTACCAATAGTAACGGATTTTCAATCAGTCATTGGCTGCCCATTTTGCCGTTTATATCATTGCCGGTCGGGTTAATAACCGGCGCGGTTTCATGTCCGTACCGCTTTCAGTCTAATGTTCATGGTTCCGCCCGCATTGCCACATTGCGCGACATCAGCCGCATGGAATTGCTTGGTTTTGATGGATTTTGTCAGGTGGTTGGCAAAGTTAAAGGCCGTATGCTGTTGTTAAAAGAAACGCTTTCTACCTTATGTTGCGCTCCTCCGGGAACCGGTAAAACTGCCGGTGTGGTTATTCCAACTATCTTTAATTCTAAAAAGTTAAGCTTGATTATTAATGACCCTAAGCCGGAATTGTGCTTTAAAACTTCTGGCGCGCGCGCTAAAGTCGGACCGGTATTTGTTATTAACTGGGGTGCTGAAGACAGCCCGTCAGAAGGTATTTATTACCCGAGTTGGAACCCGCTTTCACCAAACGCTTTGCCCGAAATGGGGCCGGATAGAGATATGTATGTCGATTCTATCTGTAACATTTTGGTTGAAGATCCTAAAGGCGGCGCCGACCCGCACTGGTCGCAAACCGGCCGCGCGGCATTAAACGGTTTTATTCACTTTATTTGCTCTAAATGCGAGCGCGCCCGCGCCAACGATTATTTTATCGGGCGCATTTATGAGGGCAAACTTGATGAAGAAGACAAACGAGTTTTGGAAGGTTATTACCGCGATATGCGCGATCCGATGGTGCCCAAGGCTATGAATGACCTTAAAAATGGAACCATTACTATTGATAATTATATACCTATCGGCACATGGAATTTGCTGCCGGAAAAATGGATTGGGCGCGAGTCGAGCATCGCCATGATTTTGGAATGGCTGACTGAGGCGCAAATTAAACAAGCGCAAGACATTAAACGTCGTTTAGCTGAAGGCGATCAAATGGCGGCAATGGCTGACCCAATGCATGATTTGCTTGATGAAGCGGTTGAAGAAGCGCGTAAATTCGGTTATTCGCAACGTTGTTACACTGAGTTGAGCTCGCTTTCGGCTATGCCGGATAAAGAGCGCGGCTCGGTTATTTCAACAGCCTTTGCCGGTATTAACATTTTCAAAAACTCGGCGGTGGTTGCCCGTACCAGCTTTTCAGACTTGCACTTTAAAGATTTGCGAGGTGTTAAAGATCCGGTTACCGGCGAATGGAAGCCTATTTCGGTGTACTTATCTATTAACCAAACCGATGCCAGAGCTTTGGGTATGATAAGCAGCGTGTTTATTGAGCTTATGAGCTCGTACTTAATTTCAAACCCGCCTAAATATGAAAATAAAACCGATGGTAAAATGGGCCCGTATCCGTGCTTGTTTGTGCTTGACGAGTTTCCGCAAATGCCTAAGTTGAAAGCGGTTATTGACGGACCGGCAGTTGGTCGTGGGCAAAAAGTTTCGTACTTGCTTATCGGACAAGATTTAGGACAAATTTCGGGTAAATACGGTAAAGATGACCTTGAAACGGTAATTTCTACTACCGCCTGCAAGATTATTCTTTCCCAAAACAACGAAGTTACCGCGCAGCGTTTTTCCAAGATGATTGGCAACCGTACGGTTCAAACCACTTCGTATTCTAAAAATGAAGGAGGCTTGGGCAAAGGCTCAAATCCGTTTGCTAAAAATGTAAGCTACCAATTACAAGGTGTTTCAGTTATCAGCACCACGCAGCTTTTGAGCTTGCCGATGTTAAAGCAGGTGGTTTTGATGCAAAGTTATATTGACCGTCCGATTATGGCCGATTCGCCTAGGTGGTACTTGGATAAAAATATGCGTAAGCTTGCCTCATTAAAACCGTCGCCGTTCGTGCCGGATTGGGTTGTTGCTCAGCGTGAAGATATAAACGATGATATGCTTTCAAAACTAGGTATTGATTATGATCCTAATGCTGAAGATACCTTTGAGGAAGATACTGAAAATGCCGGAGTTGAAAGGCAATAATCCGTAATTAAGGAACAATTATGGCAGAAAGTATTAAACAAATTCCGATAAAGCAAATTTTTTGGCAGGCATATTTATATATGCAAACCAACTTAAAGCAAATCAGGCTGTTTTGGCTTGCTAATTTTGTGCTGTTTGCTTTGTATAGCTTTATACCGCAAAGCGCGCCAACTCCGTTGTTGGTGCTTGCGGTTTTAAGCTATTATTATTTTTTGTTTGTGTTTTTCAGAATCTATTTTCATAAAAAGCCCTATTTTTTAACCATGGATTTTTTTGGCAGCGTAATACCGTCTACCAAAATGTTTTTCTTTATGTTTATAGTGGTGTTTTTGCTGGTAATTTTGCCGTTTTTACCTTTGTTTATGGGTTTTAACGAGCAATATTTGCTATGGTTTGAAAAATATATGGAAACTTTGCAAAATATTGAAGGTAGCATCTTAAATCAGATGGTGTTTGCGGCAGTGTTATTGTTTTTATCGCCGTTTATCATTAGCCGCCCGACTTTTGCATGGCTATCGGCACTGCAAGGCTTAAATGGCTCAATGCACAAGGCTTTTCGTAAAACGCAGGGCAATTATTGGCGTTTTGTACTGGTAATTGCCTTGCTTGATGTTCCGTGCTTTATTGCTTACGGCGCCGATGTTTTGCTCGGCTGTCATAATTGGCTGTTCTTGGCGTTCGGATCGCTGTTTTGCCTTTATTTCAGTGTGGTTTTTGCCAAGTTATATGACTTCTTTTATGCCGACTAGTGGAGATTTAAATGTCTGATATTGCTAATATGTCTGAACAAGAGGCTAAAGCGGAATTGGCGCGCTTAGCCGTGGAAATTGCTAAATCGGATGCCGCTTATTATCAGCATGATGACCCGTATTTAACCGATTCTGAATATGATGAGCTAAAACGCCTGAATGAGCAGATTGAGGCTAAGTTTCCGCATTTGATAAGAGCCGACAGCCCATCAAAGCGGGTCGGCTCGCCGGTAAAAAGCGAGTTTGGCAAAGTTGAGCTTAAAGTTCCGATGCTCTCGCTTGCTGATATTTTCAGTGAAAGCGAGTTGTTTGAGTTTGTAAAAAGCGTGCAGCGCTTTTTGAACACTTCAGATGATATTGAGTTTACATCAGAACCTAAAATGGACGGACTTTCATTCTCAGCTCGTTATGAAAACGGCGTTTTGGTATGTGGATCTACCCGCGGCGATGGCAAAATCGGCGAAAATATTACCGATAACCTTAAAACCGTAGTGGGGCTTCCGCATAAAGTTTTTGCGCCTGATTTTCCAAAAATTATTGAACTCCGTGGCGAAGTTTATATGTCAAAAGCTGATTTTATGGAACTTAATGCTAAAAACGCGGCTGAAAACAAAAAGCCATTTGCCAATCCGCGTAACGCCGCTGCCGGTTCATTGCGGCAGCTTGACGCCAATATTACCAAACAGCGCAAACTCAGCTTGTTAGTTTACACATGGGGCGAGGTGTCTGAAATTTTGTGGCGGTCGCAAAGTGAGTTTTTGCAAAAAGTAAAAGAGTGGGGTTTCCCGATAAATCCGTATAATCGCTTGTGTCGTAACGTACGCGAAATTGCCGATAGTTATGAAAGCTTAGAGCAAACTCGCGCCGATTTGCCTTATGACATTGACGGCATTGTATACAAAGTAAACAGTTTGGCGCTGCAAAATCGGCTTGGATTTTTAACCCGTACTCCGCGGTGGGCAATTGCGCATAAATTTCCGGCGGAAAAAGCAATTACCCGCATTAACAATATCCGCGTTCAGGTCGGGCGCACGGGAGCTTTAACTCCGGTGGCAGATTTAGAGCCGATTAACGTTGGCGGGGTGATAGTTGCGCATGCCACTTTGCATAATGAAGACGAGATTAAGCGTAAAGACATCAGAATAGGCGATTATGTGGTTATTCAGCGCGCCGGCGATGTTATTCCTGTCTCTTATACACATCTGACGCTGCCGACGAATAGAGAGGTGTA
>CALETM010000039.1 GCA_937920765.1 uncultured Alphaproteobacteria bacterium
AGCACGGACTCGTAAATATTGCAAAAAAAAAACGCGAGCTAAAATCTTCTTAAAACTAACTTTTTGAGGAGATTTTAGCTCATGAATACACAATCTGGACGTTCAATGGTGGAGATGCTCGGTGTTCTTGCTATTATCGGAGTTTTATCCGTCGGAGCTATTGCCGGTTACAGCAAAGCGATGATGAAGTACAAATTAAATCAGCATGCACAAGCTGTAAACATGCTGATTAATAATGTGCTGCAACTTAAAGGACAACTGCAACATAAGCCTGACACAGCCACAGCCTACGGAACACTTTTACATAAACTTAATTTATTGCCTGACGGCATAATCTATCATGATGATTGGAATTTAACCGATTTGTGGTTTAAGGAAACCATTCAAATCTACTATTCAAATGATATTTATACCAGCAGTAATGGGCAACAAGTGCAAAATGACTTAGGAGCAATAAGTTTCAATTTTGATTCCAACTCAAATGCCGGCGCGGAAATTTGCCGCAATATTGCCTTTGCTGCTAAAGAAAACGCCGCCAATATTTGGGAATTGCAGTTATATGGTAGTGGGCAAGATTATTACGGAGATGCTTATTGTTCTAAATATTACGTCTGCTTACGTGATTTAAACTTAGATTTAGTTGATAAACTTTGCAACAACTGCACTGCTGATAAATGCGACTTACGAATATTATGGAAAAAGTAAAACCGCCTTTATCTCCGCAGATTATGCGGAGATTATAGCGTCTTTTCTCCGCATTTTAAGATGTAATGCGTGCTACGCCCCGTTCCTTTTTGTTCTAAAATATTATTGTCAATCAAATAATTAATAGCACGAGTCGCGGTGTCTTGCGAGCATTTACAAATTTTTGCCCATTTGCTAGAGGTTAGATTACCTTCAAAACCATCTAACAGCATATTTATCATTTTACGCTGATTAGAATCTAAAGTTATTTTATTAAACTGCTGCCAACACAGCGCTTTATTGACAATAGAATCAAGAAGTCTATCGGCATTGGTTATTGAGGCTGAAAAACAACGTAAAAACCATTGCAGCCACTTGGTAATATCAAGAGTTCCTTTTTGAGTTGATTCTAAAATATTGTAATATTCATTTTTATGTTTTTGAATTTGCGCCGACATACTGTAAAATCGGTATGGCGAATTTTCAGCTCTTGACAACATCATATCGGTAATCGCCCGCGCGATACGCCCGTTGCCGTCTTCAAACGGGTGCAACGTGATAAACCACAAATGCGCTATTGCGGCCTGCAAAAGAGGATTAATGCTGTTTGCACTATTAATCCACTCTAAAAAAGCATCCATAAAAGCGGGCAATTTTTCAGCAGCTGGAGCCTCATAATAAACTGTTTCATGGCGTATATCAGAAGAAACAACCTGCATCGGACCGTCTTTATCCGTACGATAATCGCCAACGCTGATTTTATACATTCCGCTATAACCGGTAGGAAACAATGCCGCATGCCATCCGCATAAACGCTCTTTTGATAAAGGCTTTTGATAATTATGCGTTGCATCAATCATCATTTCAACAATGCCGTCAATATGATGGCTACCGGTCACCAAATCGGTGTTATTGATGTTAAGGCGGCGAGCAATTGATGACCTTACCTGCTCTTTATTTAAGAGTTCGCCCTCTATCTCGCTTGATTTGGTAATTTCAACTGTCATATTGGAAAGAATTGCCTCTTGCTGAAAGTCAAAACCAAGCGCTTTCATCTTGCCGAGAATCGTCCCTTGCAAAAATGAAGCTTCAGATAACAAGTTGGTAAGCTCATTATCTTTCCAAATAAAATGTGGCCAATTTTTAAGTTCATAGATATACATATGTTTATCTCCGCAGATTATGCGGAGATTATAGCGTCTTTTCTCCGCAAATGCAAATTATTTTTATTCCGCCCGCTTATACAACTTATGCACAGCACGGACTCGTAAATATTGCAAAAAAAAAACGCGAGATAATATAATTTTAAAAGTAACATTTTGAGGAGATTTTAGCTATGAAATCAGAAAATGGTCGGTCTATGGTGGAGATGTTAGGGGTATTAGCGATAATTGGCGTGCTGTCGGTCGGGGCTATTGCCGGTTATTCTAAAGCGATGTTCAAGTATAAGCTTAACAAACAAGCGGAAAGCTTTAATAGTTTGCTCAATAATGCCATTCAACTATACCCCGACTTAACCCGCACATATGCCTTAAACAAATTTAATAATACTACCGGCTCACAATTTGTAATTAATATTTTTGATAAAATGAACTTAATTCCGGACGGCATGAGTATACAAAATAACTATATTGTAGATATTTTTAAAAACAATATTTGGTTTAGCTATTATAACGGACGTAACGGCACCACCAATGAATATTTAATGTATGTTACTTTAGCCCGCACCAGCAACAATTTAAGCGCCCATGATAAAGAGGTTTGCCGCAATATGGTAACCGTCGCCAAAGAAAACTCTGAGAATTTAGCATGGCTTGAGATGCGCTCATATCAAGGCAATAGTTATACTGCTGCCACCTTACATGGCGGACTTGCGAGTTTATACATAAACAGTGGCCCTGCAAAACGCTTATTACGTAATGCCGGAGTTAAAGAAATTGACGATTTTTGCTCGGCTTGCGATTCAGAAGATGCCTGTCAATTACTTGTTTATATTACGGTAACGGCAAACTAGCAAATTAAACCACGCGGTCGGTAAAAACTGCGGGGTTTTGTTATGCTTAAAGTTTTAATTTTTTATCCAAGCGCTCAAGCTCGTCAATATATGATGAAATCAGCTTTAAGCCCTTGTTCCAAAAATCCGGACTGTTCGGATTGAGGTCAAACGGCTTTAAGATTTGCTCATATTCACCGATTGCGGTTTGCGACAAAAGATGCAGATATTTATCGGCAAAATCAGGAACCGTGCCCTCTTGCTTAACCTGATAAAGCGAGTTTACCAAACAATCGGCAAAAGAATAAGCGTATACATAAAACGGCAAAAAGAAAAAGTGCCCGACTTGTGACCAAATGTAGCGGCAGTCATCGCCGACTTCAACATAATTGCCAAGGCTTGACTTCATTTCTTCAAGCCAAATTTGGCATAAACGCTCTTCCGAAACTTCGCTTAATTTGCGTTCGGCATGAGCGCGGGTTTCAAAAAAGTGAAACGCAATCTGCCGCACCGCGGTGTTAATCATATCATTAACTTTAGAGGCAATCAGGCACAAACGAGCTTTGTCATCAGTGGTGTTTTTGAGCATATCCTGAAAAACCAACATCTCGCCGAACACGGAAGCAACTTCTTCGGTTGTCATGCGGGAGCGCTCGTTTAACTCGCCGTTTTTAATGCGCAGTTGATGATGGCAACCATGTCCCAACTCGTGCGCTAAGGTTAAAACATCATTTTGCTTGCCGACAAAGTTTAAGAATAAATAAGGGTGCATGGTGGCAAGCGGCCCGCTGCAATACGCCCCGCTCCGCTTTCCGTCGCGCGGAGGAACATCAATCCAGTTATGGTCAAAAAAGTCTTGCGCGATTTTACCAAGTTTGGGCGAAAAATTGTAATATCCGGCTAAAACCATTTTAACCGCGTCGTTCCAACTGTATTTAACATCAGCCGAAAACGGCAGCGGCGCGTTGCGGTCCCAATAGCTGATTTTTTTTACTCCCAACCATTTGGCTTTAAGTTTATAAAAGCGATGCGCCAAATTTTTATAATTGTCTTTTACGGTTTGCGCCAAGGTGTCAACCACATTATCGGGTACTTCTTCGGCTAAATTGCGCGCCGAAACCGGAGTTTTGAAGCCGCGCTTGTTGTCTTCAATCGCTTTGTCTTTCATAATCATATTATAAACAAGCGTAAACAACGGAGCGTTTTGCGCCGCCACGCGGTTGATTTCCGCACCGGCCTGATGACGCAATTTAGCGTCTTTATCCAATGTTAATTTAGTAATTTCGGCATCGTTGTAATTTTTGCCGTTGACGGTATAAACAAGGCGCGATGAAGTTTCTTCATACAAGCGAACCCACGCTTCTGATGAGGTGATGGATTTTTCAAGCAAAATTTCTTCCACTGGCTCGCTTAACTCATATTTTTTATATTTGCGAATCCGCTTAAAATAAGGTTTGTAAAAAGCTACTTCTTTATCTTTCAGCCATTCTTTAATTTTGGTTTCCGGCAAACGGTTAAATTCCAAGCTGAAAAAGACGGAAGGTTTGGCATATTCGGTCAACTTTTCAGAGATGTTTTGATAAAAAGCCATCGCCTCAGGATTTTTCATTTGCGTTGACATATTAAGATACGCAAAACCACCAAGCCTGCTGCCAATTTTGGCCAATTTTTCCTGATTTTTAAGCAAAGCAAGCACAGCTTTGGCATCAAGCGATTCAAGCTTGCCCTTATATTTTTTAGCAAACGCCGCCACACCTTTGCGATATTTTTCCATATCGGCATTAACTTTGGGGTCATCGGTGCCTTTATATAAGTCAGACAAATCCCATGCCGGTAAAGCTTCTTGATTATTTTTGCTCTTCATTTACATTCTCCCTTACAACATCTTTAATATTTTGATGAATATTTTGCTTGGTTTGTTCTTTAACCGTGACTTCCGAATCGGAATCGGTTTTGATATTATTCAACTCTTTTTCCAAATTATTCCAATCTTGCTGCAGTTTTAACATATCTTCTTCAGAGTGCGGATTTTCGGCATAATATTCTTGCACAGCGGCATTATTTTCTGCTAAATCGGTTTTCGGCAGCTCCGGTTCAAACAAATAGTTGCTCCACGGAGCGGGCTGCTTGCCTTCTGCCCAAGCTTTAGCGCCGCCCAACACCACCTTAAAATCGCAGCCGGTATTTTTAACTATGGCTTTGCTCATACACCAATGTTTATGTTCGCCACAGGCAAAAACATCTTTAACCAATTGTTGCGTACACGGAATAAATCCGCGTTTCAGGACATCTTGACGAGGCGAATAAAACACCAACGCCATAAGACCTAAAAACAACACGCTGATAAATGACAGCAAAATACCGAACCAGTGAATTTTAATAAAATTACGCATTTTTGACATTCTGTACATAGGTTTCCAACAAAGCCAATTCTTCACGCGTGTTAGCGCTGGCAACTTCTTCCGGTTTGCCCTCAAATGCCGTGCATTTAAGTCCCATTTTACGCGCAACGCTTACCGCATCGGTTAAATAATATTCGCCGGCAGCATTTTCATTGCCGATGTTATTTAAAATTTCAAACAAGTGCTTACCGTCAAAGGCCATAAAACCCGAATTGCAAAAACCGATAGCTTTTTCTTCATCGGTGGCATCTTTATATTCCACGATAGATATAAGCTCATCGCCTTGCATTTTAAGACGTCCGTAACGAGCGGCATCTTGAGGCTTAAAGCCCAAAACCACAACGGCATAACCTTCACGAACTTTATTTACCGCTTTCATAAAAGTTTTTTCAGTAATCAGCGGAGTGTCACCGAAAATAACCATAACCGCGCCGTCAAAGCCGTTTAACAAATCAGCGGCGCATTTAACCGCATGACCAGTGCCGAGCTGCTTATCCTGCACACAGGTTTGGTGCGGAGCTACCGTTTGCTTTACCAAATCGCCGTCAGGGGCAATCACCGTAACAATTTTATCAACATTCATGCCTTCAAGCGTGTCGGTAATATGTTTAATCATCGGTTTGCCGCAAACCGGCATCATAACCTTGGGCAAATCAGACTTCATACGGGTGCCTTTGCCGGCGCCTAAAATAACGGCTGCAATTTTGTTACTCATTTTATTGTGCTCCTTATAAAATTTTTCATTATCTTTTAATATCTGGAGTATATTATACAAAGTATGTTTTATTTGTTAACATAAGGATTGCGTTTATGAATAAACTTTTTCTTGCAATTTGTTTCAGTATACTTGCCTTTAACGCCAACGCGGCCACTGTTGAAATTAAAGATATCGGCGCCGCGCAGCAAAACGTATCAATGACTGATGCCGCGGCTTTAACTCCAGACGGTATGCCCGACCCTGAAAACACTGACGAAGTTATTGCATTTTTTAAGGATCGTTTTAAAAATGCCTCAGTAAGTCACGCCTCTGATTTAGGCGATTTAAATCAGTCTGATTCAATAGATGTGCAACACAGCGCCGAATATATTGCGCAAATGCAGGAACAGCGTAAATCAACCTTTGAAAAAATTTATGATGAGGCAATGGGACGCATCAGCGGCAATCAATCTGCCGATGACGCACATTCGCCAACTACTTTTTATGAGCTTGCCCCCGAACAACAAACGCAATTAATTAACGAACTTTCACAATCTGATGTTCCGCTTGTGAACGTAATTTTGCCGACCGGTAAAAAAATTGTGGCGCCGGCTCGCGAACATGTTCCGTATTTGCTCGCCACTCTTAATATTTTGCCTTCAGGCTTAATTCAGGTGCAAGAAGATATTACCGTTGTGGCTAACGGACAAAAGCTTAAACACGGCTTAACCAAAGTTTTGCCAAAGTTCAGCACCTCTCGCGCCGGAGTTAAAAAGAAACTTGATATTCAGCTACTTTCAGTTGCCGTAAACGGTTCTGACTTGCCGTATATGTTAGAAGAAATCGGCGATTACATTTACATTAAGCCGCGCCAAGAATACATATTACAGCCGGGGGTTTATACTTACACCTTTAAATATTTGCTTGACCGCAAACTTTGGTATTATGATGATTTTACCGAGTTTTATTGGGACGCCGCCGGAAGCTATCTTAATTTGGTGATAACATCTGCCAATGCAATTGTTTCTATTCCGGACGGTAAAAACTTTTTATCACAAAGTGTTATTACCGGATATCCTAAGCGCTTGTCAGATAAACGCGCCGTGATTGCCTCACTGGATAACAATGCTCTTGGTTTTGCTTCCGTTACCCCGATTTTACCGCATGAAGGTATGCACATTTTGGTATCGCTGGATAAAAATGTGTTTGTAGAACCTGAATTAGGACGTAAGTTTGTTTGGTTTGTAACCGACTACGGCGATGTATTATTCGCGTTTGCCGGTTTGGCCGCCATACTTATCTCATACATGTTGTCATGGAAATATTTAAAACGCAACCAAAACAAAGCTCGTCTTTCATTTAAGCAAACCGCGGCAACATTGCGTTTTATGCTCAAAGGCGCTTTTGATAAAACAGCCTTTGCTGCGGCACTGCTGGAAATGTATCGAAAAAATATTATTGATATTCAAAAACAAGACGGCACTATTATGCTGATTAAAAAAACCTGTCTCTTATACACATCTCCGAGCCCAC
>CALETM010000040.1 GCA_937920765.1 uncultured Alphaproteobacteria bacterium
TGGACACTCCGATCAAGTCGGAGTGTGACAGCTTGTGTGCAGGGCGCAGCATGGTAGAGATGCTAGGCGTATTAGCGATAATCGGCGTCTTATCCGTTGGAGCGATTGCCGGATACTCAAAGGCAATGTTCAAATACAAACTCAACAAGCAAACCGAGCAATACAATCAGTTAATTAATGCTATCACATCCCTAAAGGCAGAATCAAAACTTGAACAAAATACCAACCTGCTTTCTGTTTTAATAAAACTGAATCTTGTGCCCAAAGAAATGATAAAAAGCCACAACTATATCCGTGATACCTTCGGCAATATCATAACGATTTATTACAACGATAACAATACCGTTACTTTTAATACTAATATGGATTTACACGACAGTAATCAAGAGGCTCAAGATATTTGTCGCAACATTATTTTAACCGCCAAAGAATATTATAAAGATTTATACTATCTTGAAACAATTTCCGATGACGGGGATCGAATAATAACACAATATTACGGAGACAACATCGCTTTCATCAACCTTGAAAAGGCTGATAAAATGTGCCGCGGCTTTAATGGCAGAAGAGATGCGGCAATTAAAATTTGGTGGAAATTTTAGCCGTTAGATACCATAGCATATTCACATTGACACATTTGTCAAAATAGCCTATACTTGTTTCGTAAATTTAATCATTATGAAAAAGTATTTTGCGATTTTGGCTTGCGCGGTCTTTTGTTTAGCTGCCCTCGCCTACACAGAGTTCATTGCTCTTGATACCCTTATCGGATGTTCGCTCATTTGCGCGCTGTTCTTATGTGTTGCCGTTAAAGCTTCCGGCAGTCTGCGTTCTATCGGTTGCGCCTTGCTGACAACTGCTGTTGCTACTGCCACATGGAATGTCGACCCCAATCAGGTAACCTTTAGCGGTAAATTATTGTCAGCGACCGCATATGGGGTAATAGTAACTTTCTGCGTCATCATATTGGTGTACGCCGTGAAAGCGCTTATTGAAACCATCATTGCCTATTATCACTCCGGCGATTAATTCTCTAACGCAACAAAAAACCTCTGAACGCAATGTTTCAGAGGTTTTTTGTTAAATAACTAGGGTTAATTACAGTTCGCCGACATACATACCCAAATCATGCGCGGCTTTAACATGGGCGCTGTTTTTATCTAAAAGCGAAGTGCCGCATGCCACAACTTTTTCCAGCGGATACGATTCGATTTTGCCGTTTGAATAACCAACCATCAAATCAGTTTTGCCTTCAGCAAGCAAAGCCACAGCCTTAGCGCCGAATACAGAAGCCAGAACGCGGTCAAACGCAGTCGGGTTGCCTGAACGTTGAACATGCCCCAAACGGGTTACGCGGGTTTGGAATCCGTGATATTTATTATTTAATGCATGGCTTAAATACTCACCGATACCGCCGTTGATTTTTTCGCCCACCAAATTTTGCGCGGCTGAAACTTGCTCGCCGGTTTCAGTTTTAACACCTTCTGAAACTACAATAATGGCATGAGTGCGCCCGCTCTTTTTAACCGCTTCAAGCTTAGCGATAACCCCGTCAATAGTATACGGAATTTCCGGCACCAAGCAAACATCGGCAAAACCTGCCAAAGCTGACTGAATAGCCAAATGTCCGGCGTCACGGCCCATAACTTCCAAAATCAAAGCGCGGTGATGTGAGCGAGCGGTTGTTTCCAAGCTGTCCAAAGCATCGGCGCAAACTTGGCAAGCAGTGTCAAAGCCGACTGAATACTGCGTCATCGGAGTATCATTATCAATCGTCTTCGGAATGCCGATCATTTTAACACCGGCATTGCGGCAATAATTGCTTACAATATTCATACTGCCGTCGCCGCCGACAACCACCACGGCGTCAAGTCCAAGCTCTTTAACACCCTCGCCGAAACGACGCGACATTTCTGCCTGCGAATCCATCTTAACGCCTTTGTTAAGCGAGCCCAAATACGAACCGGCAATGCGCGGCCACGGAGTATCGGCAAAATTTTGCACAGTGAGAATTTCATAAGAAAGCGGACGCTCGGTTAAGCCGTCTGTGCCGTCATGAATACCATAAACAGTCCAACCTTTTTTATCGGCAGCTTTAACAACTGATGAAATAACGGCATTAAGCCCTGCGCAATCGCCGCCGCTGGTTAAAATACCAATTTTTTTAATCTCACTCATAAATATTCTCCATTACATTCTTTAGTGGTTGATTTTTAGCTTATATTGTTGTATAATTTCATACATATTTTATAAAGACATTGCCAGTACAAAAATTAACTTGTACTAACTTTTTTATATAAAGGACGATAAAATTTATGATGAACAACGATAACTATGGCAAACTCCGCCAGCAATTGTGCGAATTAAAGCTCGAGGAGCGCCGTGTTTGTTCGGATATTTCCGCATTGGTCAAAAAAAATCAAACTATTGATTTTTATAAGGCACAACAATTAAACAAAATGCGCACCGGTCTTAAAAGCAAAATCAAAACTGTAGAATCGCGCATTATGCCAAACATTATTGCCTAAAACCTGCGGCGGTATTTTAAAGCGGATTTTTCTTGCATTTTAAAAATCAGTATGCTAGAAAGCTCCTAATTGTTTTAACATTAAAAATTAGAAAAGAGGTGATTTAAGTGGTTCAAGTTACTGTTATCGGTAATGATGTTGCTCAGTCGTTAAAAGTATTAAAGAAAAAAATGCAGCGTGAAGGCATTTTCCGTGAAATGAAATTGCGCCGTTGCCATGAAAAAAACGCTGAAAAGAAGGCTCGTCGTAAAGCTGAAGCTGTTCGCCGCGCCAGAAAGCAACTGCGTAAACGCTTAGATACTGAAGGATTCTAGTTTATCTTTAGTTCTTTAACTCAAAAAGGTTCCTGAAAGGGACCTTTTTGTTTTATTTAGAAGCCGCTTAAAAATATTAACATAAATATTGACAAAAAAATTACAGCGCCGTAAACTCATTTGCAATAACAGATTCTTATGTTTAATAATTAAAAAACAAAAACAATGACATTCTCATCTAAAAGAAAAGCGTTTGACGCTCTCGGAAAAGAAAATTTCTTTTCTGCATCGTCAGCTGCGGCCTTTCTCGAGCAGTCGACTTATGGCAAAAGAAAAGAATGGTTGGCAGAAATTCAAGCCGGACAGGCAAAATATTACGCCACCTCGCTTGAAAATGACGTCACCAGACATCGTCGGCAAAATTTTCGCCTGCTGAGCAAACTTCAGGTTGAAGAGATTATGCCGAACATCAGCAACGGTAAAATTAAAAAATATGTTAAAATTTTACTGTGTTTGCATGACACAAAATTCATTATCAAGCAACGTGAATGCCTGTGTCAAATGGCGAACCGTCTGGAAGACAACATCATCAACGACGATACAATATCTGATTATGACGATCTTCGCCGATTCTTGATGGTTGCCGTGTTGTATGGTGATAAGAATCACTTTTACGACAGGAAAACACTCGAAAACTTCGACCGTATCTGTAAAAAGATATAATAAGTTTTCATCTTCAACTAAGCTCCCGTCTCGGGAGCTTTTTGTTATATACAACATACTTTCGTTATAATTGCTCAAAAGCAGCGGTGAGATAGGGATTACTCTGCGCTTTCGCTTGAGTTGCACGGGCGCTCATTCGCTTCGCTCACCGGCGTTCTTCCGCCCGCCTTTCGCTGGTAGTCGAACCCTATTTTCTAGGGTTCGAACCCCAACACTCCACAAATTAAAGCACAAAACCCACCGCAAGGGTGGGCTTTGTGCTTTAATGGCGGTGTAGTAAACTTAAACGGTACTGAGCTTACTAAAGAGCAGTGATTAAATAATTTCCCAGATCCCTTTCGGACTTTCATCAACTAACTCTCCTGGATTCTATTTCGAATAAGCAGGCTTCATTCTTCCCTCTTTTCTTAATTCTGTTGCTGCCCAACGAATATCATAATTCCATGTATAAAACATATCTTCAGAAGGATTTAATTTGCTTGCATAAAGTTTCCAGAATTCGCGGAATATATTCATCATTTGAGCTTTACCACCTAAAGATTTAATAGTCCCATACAATAAATCTGGCAACTCATTTCTAACCATACTTTGTTCTCCACTATCTAACTAATTGTATAAAAAGTGTAGCACCATTATTTTTTCAAAGTCAAACTAAATTTTTTGAAATTTGTTGACCACAAATCTTTTCGATTCCTGAATTATAAATATATCGCATCCCAAAATATAACAACAGGGAATCTACAGGGAAATTTGCCAATTTTTAAGTGCTGATTTTCAGCTCTAATGCTGTCTCTTATACACATCTCCGAGCCCACGAGACGCTACGCTATCTC
>CALETM010000041.1 GCA_937920765.1 uncultured Alphaproteobacteria bacterium
GGCAGCGTCAGATGTGTATAAGAGACAGATAATACTTAGCAGCTGGTATTGTTTATTTTTTTGTGTCGCGCTTTTTTTTTGGCGCAGTGCCTTTGGGAATGTGCGGCATATTAAGCTCTTTATCAATCTGCCATGTCAGTTCATTCAAGCGGTTTTCAATATGTTGGCGACATTGCTCGAGTTCGGCATCAGAGGCGTTTTCCGGAATAAAAAAAGGTTCGGTAACGGCGCAGATTCCACGGTTAAAAGGTGTTGGAAACAACATACGGTCCCAACTTTTTTCCACGATGTGTGAATTTGCTATGCTGTATGTAACCCCGATAACCGGCTTGCCGGTTTTTTGCCCGTAAAACACCGGACTTGGCGATAAAGTCATACTCGGACCGCGCGGTCCGTCGGGAATAATGGCAATGGTGGTGCCGTTTTTAAGTTCATGCATTAAAGTAATGGCGGCGGCGCTTGCTCGCTCATTGCTGGAGCCGGCGATAATGCCTATGCCGAACCTGCGTAAAAGACCTATCATCATTTTTCCGTCGCGATGCGGCGAAACCAAAGCTTTTAAGGTTTTGCGCTTGTCCCAAAAATACGGAATCATAGGTGCGCGACCATGCCATGCAATAAAAATCACACTGCCGTATTTTTCCAAATTGTCGTAAAAATTATTGAGGTTGCGAACTTCCCATTTAGTGGTGGCGGCAATTAAGCGAACATACCAATATGCGGCAAAACTGATAATTTCTGCCGCCAAACGTGATTTGGTAATTTTTTTAACAAGGTCTTTAATTTTACTCATTTATTCGCCTATGCCAAAGTTCTATAACATAATATACGCTTTTTTTTAATCTGCAATCATTTTTAATGATATATAACAAAATCTATGTGGATTAAAAAGTTTTCGCATTGCCTATCTTGCCAAATGTTTATAGATTTCTTATATAATACGTGATTCAAATTGAAAACAGAGAAAGAAAATGTCTGAAAATATGCCCGAACAAAAAAATAATGAGTTAATTCCGGTGCTGCCGCTCAGAGATACGGTGGTTTTTCCGAAAATGATTGTGCCGCTGTTTGTCGGACGCGCCAAATCAATCAGCGCATTGCAAAAAGTTAATGACAACAATGGCAATATTGTACTGGTAACACAAAAAAAAGCCGATGAAGAGGCGCCGACGGAAGATGATGTTTATCACATTGGCACGCTCGGTAAAATTTTGCAAATGTTGCGTTTGCCTGATGGAACGGTTAAGGTTTTGATTGAAGGCATTGACAGAATCAAGTTGGAAAAGCTCCATGATGAAGGCGAATATTTAAGCGCGGCTATTTCATTAGTGCCGGAAGCTGAGGCTGATTCTATGGAAATGGACGTTATGGCGCGCGCGGTTATATCGCAGTTTGAAGAGTATGCCAAAACTTCTAAAAAAATATCTCCCGATGTGCTGCTTGCCGTGCACCAAATTGAAGATTTCAGCAAACTTGCCGATACTATTGCTTCGCATATGAATTTGAAAGTTGAAGATAAACAAGCTTTACTTGAAGCCAAAGATTTACCGGCTCGCTTTGAAAAACTTTTAGGTTTTATGGACGCTGAAATTGCGGTGATTGAAATTGAAAATAAAATTAAAACCCGCGTTAAACAACAAATGGAAAAAAGCCAAAAAGAATATTACTTAAATGAGCAGATGAAGGCTATTCAAAAAGAACTTAACGACGGCAATGACGAAGATGAAATTTCGGTTTATTTGAAAAAAATTAACCATACTCATCTTTCCAAAGAGGCTAAAGAAAAAGCACAGTCGGAAGTTCGTAAACTTAAAACCATGGGCGCCATGAGTTCTGAAGCAACGGTTGTTCGCAACTATCTTGACTGGCTTTTGGATATTCCGTGGAAGAAAAAATCAAAGGTTAATAAAGATTTGGCAAAGGCCGAAGCAATTTTGGAAAAAGACCACTACGGACTTGAAAAAGTTAAAGAGCGTATTGTGGAATATCTGGCGGTGCGTTCGCGAGCCGATAAAATTAAAGGCCCTATTTTATGTTTGGTCGGACCTCCGGGGGTTGGTAAAACTTCACTCGGACAGTCGATTGCCCGCGCAACCGGCCGTAATTTTGTGCGCGCCTCGCTCGGCGGTATGCGTGATGAAGCTGAAATCAGAGGCCACCGACGTACTTATATCGGCTCCATGCCCGGAAAAATTATTCAGGGTATGAAAAAAGCCGGAACTTCCAATCCGCTGTTTTTGCTTGATGAAATTGACAAGCTCGGCAACGACTGGCGCGGCGACCCGAGTTCGGCGCTTTTGGAAGTTCTTGAC
>CALETM010000042.1 GCA_937920765.1 uncultured Alphaproteobacteria bacterium
CGCCTCATGGGACGATTTATCGCCGCAAATTATGGCGGAAATTTTAGATTTTGCCGCCACCGGAGCCGATGCGGTAGTTGCCGCTCGTGAGGAGGAAACATCAGATGATTTAATGAAAAAAATTTCAGGACTTGTCGCGGCGCGTATTCGTCCGGCGTTAAATAAAGACGGCGGTGACATCATAATTAAAAAATTTAACGGCGGCGTGCTTTATGTTGAGCTTACCGGCAAATGCGCCGGATGTCCGTATGCCATGCGCACGCTCAAAGACGGAGTTGAAAAAATTTTAAAAAATTATATTCCTGAAGTTTTGGAAGTTCGTCCGTTTTCCGAAACCGATTAATTGATGTTTGGCAAGAGTAAACGCATGATAAAAAAATGTTTGATTTTAATAATTTGCTCTCTAATCTCAGTTTCAGCTCTTGCCGCTGAAGATAAAAGTAATAATGCCAAAGCCAAAATTAATATTGTGGAAAGCGGCGTTTATATAAGCGGGTTTAATACCGCGGCGCTGCAAAAATTGTTTGCGTATTTGCAATATGATGAATATATCAATCCTGCCGGCAACGAGTATCCGCGTATTTTTGTAAAAAATATTCCGGCAGATTTTGCCTCTATGGAAGACGCCACTTTACGCAATCGTCTTTTTATCCAAATTTTAATGCCGCTCGCGCTTAAAATTAATCATGAATTTTTGGAAGAACGTGAAAATTTATTGGCGCTGAAAGAGGCTTTTGAAGACGAACATGATTTTCAAAAGGAAGATAAATACTATCTTGAACAAATGGCTCAAAAATATGATGTGAGCACTCCGTTTAAGGATACTCGCCGCTATACGCTGATATTAAACGAGTTAATTCGGCGTGTTGACGTGGTGCCGCCTTCAATTTTGGTAAGTGTTGCCGCCGTTGCCACCGATTGGGGAACCTCGCGTATTGCGGTGTTAGGCAACAATTTGTACAAAGCGCGCGATTGGTACACTGATAAAGGTTTAATTCCGGTGGGTGAAGATGACAATTCATACCGCTATGTGATATATCCGTCGCTTGAAAGCAGTATGCGCGCTTTTGCTATTAAAGCCAATTCTAATATTAATTTTGAGCAGTTTTGGAACTCGCGTGCCGAATCGCGCCGGCGCGGCAGTGTTATTTACGGCAAGCGTATGGACTGGACTTTTATCTTAAACAGCAATTTGCAAAATTATGCGGGTTTGCTTGACTATGTTATAACCTATTACCGCTTTTTTTATCTTGATGAGGCAACATTGGAGGATGAGTATGAGTTTGAAAATTAAACCGGTTTTATGTCGCGCGGGCGCCATGGATAATTACGCTTATATCATTACCGATGAAGCCTCCGGTATAACCGCGGTTGTTGACGCTTCTGAGGCTGAACCGATAAAAATTATGTGTGATGCGTTAAAACTTAAACCGTCATATATTTTAACCACGCATCATCATTTTGACCATGTGGGCGGAAATGCCGAACTTAAAGCGGAATACGGCTTAAAAATTGTCGGGCCCGAAGCCGAAAAATCGCTGATTCCTGAGCTTGATGTTGCCTTAAAAGACGGCGATGAATTTCAGCTCGGGCAAAGCAAAGCGCAAGTTATTGCCGCTCCGGGGCACACGCTTGGGCACATTTTGTGGTATTTTCCGGCTGATAAGGTTTTGTTTACCGGCGATGTGCTGTTTAATTTATGTATTGGCGGCATTTTTGAGGGAACCGCCGAGCAAATGTGGAATAGCCTGCAAAAAATTAAGTCGTTGCCTAATGACGTTGCTTTTTATGCCGGACACGAATATACGGCAGGGGCGTTCCGAATGGCAATAGCCCGCGGACAAACTCCGGCGCTGGAAAAATATTTGGGACTTGCCTATATGCGCTTAACCCGAAAAAAGCCTGATATGCCGATTACGTTGGGTCTTGAAAAACAATGCAACCCGTATTTAATGGTTAATGATAAAGCGGAATTTATGCAACTTTTTAAGTAAGAGAGAGCGGTATGTATTTTAGCTTAAATAAAAAAATTTTTTATACATTTTTTGTGTTTTTTATCTTTATGGCTATGCTGTTCTTTTCAATGTTTTTGAACATATACAGCAAAAAATATCAGGAAGATAAAAACTCCATATTTTTGCGTAACCAATACGTTATGGAGCTGCTGTATGAAAACATTGCCCTGCGCCGCGAGCTGAACCTTGCCAATGTTACGCTTTCTCATGAGAGCGCCGCATTTTTAAATGGCGATTTGGGGCAAAAGCAAGAAGAACTTTCACGCGAGCAAAAACTTAACCAAGATTTGCAAAAAAACTACGACGAGCGAACCAAAGCCTTTACGGAAGGCGCTAAAATAATTGCTATCAGTTCGCTGCTTTCATTGCTTTCAATTATGATTTTGGGGTTTTTGCTGCAAAAATGGGTTATTGTGCCGATTAAGCGCCTGACAGATGCCAGTAAACTCGTTTCCGGCGGTGATTTTTCGCACCGAATTTTGCTTGGCAAAAAGCAAATATTTTTTGATGAGTTTGACACGCTTGCCAAAACCTTTAATACCATGATTGATAATATTGAAAGCAACATTACCGCCATTAAAAATACTGAAACATTTTTGCAGTTGTTGATTGATGCCATTCCGGACGGTATCAGGGTGATTGATCATAATTATAATGTGGTGTTGGCTAACAAAGCTTATTTTAAGCAGTTTAAAACTCAAAACACTGATGAAAATGTTAAATGTTATGATGCCTGCGGATATAATGAGCCGTGTCCGCTGGGTATGTTTACTTGTCCATTGCGTGAAATTAAACACGCCGGTTCAAAGAGCATCAGCATTATTCAAACCGCCGGCGATAGGCCGCTTTCAATTAACGCGGCGCCTTTAAAGGTTAAAAGCACGGCGCTTCCCGATGATTTTTATATTGTAGAATCTATTCGTGACTTGAGCGACGATGTTCGTTTTTCACATGAACAAAAAATAGCCTCATTGGGCTTTTTGGCCACCTCGGTTGCGCATGAGATGAAAAATAATTTAGGCTCTGTGCGTATGATTTTAGCTGTCTCTTATACACATCTCCGAGC
>CALETM010000043.1 GCA_937920765.1 uncultured Alphaproteobacteria bacterium
AGAGACAGGCTTGCAAAAATAAAGTTTTGCGTTATATTAGCGCTTGTCCTTGCCGCAGAAAGTTTTTTGCGGCTATACATTTAACCGGACGCGCAAGCGTCTATTTGTTGAGAATCCATAAGGAGAATTTTATATGGCAAATTACGAGAGCGTGCTTATTGCACGTCAGGACCTCGGCGCTTCTCAAGTAAACAGCCTCGTTTCAGATTTGAGCGAAGTTCTTAAAAAAGAAGGCGGCGAAGTTGTAAAAGTTGATAACTGGGGTTTGAAAAACCTTGCTTATCGTATCAAAAAAAACCGCAAGGGACATTATGTTTTGTTAAACATTGTTGCTCCTGCTAAAGCAATCTTTGAATATGAACGCTTGATGAGATTAAACGAAGACGTTATTCGTTATATGACCATTAAAGTTGACGAATTTAACAACGAAATGTCTTCAGATGAAGATGTTGCCGCTGTTGAAGCCGAAGTTGAAGCTTAAGGAGAAACAAAATGGCAAAACAATCATTTTTTAAAAGAAAATCTTGTCCTTTCTCCGGTGAAAACGCTTTGAGAATTGACTATAAAGACGTTAAGCTTCTTTCCCGTTTTATTTCGGAAAAAGGCAAAATCATTCCGAGCCGCATTACTTCAGTTTCTGCCAAAAAGCAGAGAGAATTGGCTCGTGCTATTAAACGCGCGCGTTACATCGGCTTGTTGCCGTATGTGGCTATGTAAGGGGAGGGTGAAAATATGGAAGTCATTCTTCTTGAACACGTTGAAAAATTAGGTAAAATGGGCGACAAAGTAAACGTTAAAAACGGTTACGCTCGTAACTACCTGTTGCCGCAAAACAAAGCTTTGCGCGCTACTGAAGCTAACGTTGCTTTCTTTGAAAAGCAAAAAGCCGAGCTTGAAGCTCACAACAAAGCATTGTTTGAAAAAGCTTCAGAAAAAGCCGAAGCTCTTAAAGGCTTTAAGGCTGTTCTTATTCGTCAAGCCGCTGAAACCGGTCAGTTGTACGGTTCTGTTACCATTCGTGACATTGCCGCTGCAATTAACGAAGCCGGCTTTGACGTTGAACGCCGTTATGTTTTCCTTGAAAAACCGATTAAAGATTTAGGTATTTATCAAGTAAAACTTAACCTGCACCCTGAAGTTTCACAGACCATTTTGGTAAACGTTGCCAGAACCGCTGATGAAGCTGCTAAGCAGGAAAAAGCTTTCAGTCAGGAATAATGCCTGATTTATGGCAAAAATAAAAAACTCCGTCGGCTATGGTCGGCGGAGTTTTTTTAATGTTAAATCTGATAATCAATAGCGTTTGGCAAACAAATTAAATATTGCCCATCTTAACAACATTATTATCCACATATAAAATGTACAAATGATAGTCCCGAGCAGGTAAAACGGAATTAAGCCGTATCTTCCGTATTGAATGAGGGTGATAAAATCATGATAAGAAAGACATATTATCAATCCGCAAATTTCTAAAATGTCATATATCCGCCGCCTTTTTGGCGATAGCAATGAAAATGATAAAGTTTTAAATATCATGTATAATACAAAAAAATACCAAACTAAAAGCATAAGTCCAAGCATTTTCGGCAAGCATAGTTGTATTGTGCCGGCAAAATTTAAGTTTGCCGTTTTATCTAAAAAGCTGAAAAT
>CALETM010000044.1 GCA_937920765.1 uncultured Alphaproteobacteria bacterium
AGCGTCAGATGTGTATAAGAGACAGGTTTTAACTTTAACCGGACGAACGGTAATTACGCGGCATTGCGCGGCCGAATTAGCCTGTCCGACCGAGCTGGTTCCGTATTGATCAGACTGAATATCAGCCTGACAAGCGGCAAGCATAACAAGCGGGGTTAAAAGGGTTAAAAGTTTTTTCATTGTGTTTCTCCTCGTAAGTTTCTGGCTTATAATTTATTACCGATAAATTTTGTTGTCAATGCTAGACAATTAAAGTTTGTTGTTGTATAGTGCGAAAAGTTTTGTAAAAATGTTCAAAAATCACATTAATTTGAGGGAAATAAATATGTTGAAAAGAACTAAAATTGCTGCTTTGTTGGCCTCAGACGCCCCGCAGGAACAAGTTTTGCTTAAAGGTTGGGTTCGCACCCGCCGCGATGCCAAGGATTTTTCGTTTATTGAAGTGAACGACGGCTCTTGTCTTAAAAATATGCAGATTATCGCCAATAACACCCTCAAAAATTATGAGGATATTAAAAAATTATCCACAGGCTCATCAGTTGCCGTTACCGGCGCTTTAACCGAATCTAAGGGCGGCAGCCAAAAATTTGAAGTTGTGGCCGACAGCATTGAAATTTACAGCCTTGCGCCTGATGATTATCCTCTGCAAAAGAAAAAACATACTGACGAATATCTGCGCACCATTGCCCATCTGCGTCCGCGTACCAATAAATACGGCGCGGCATTCCGCGTTCGCTCCGAGCTTTCCTACGCTATTCATAAGTTTTTCCATGAACGCGGCTTCCGCTACGTTCACACCCCGATTATTACCGGCTCTGACTGTGAAGGCGCCGGCGAAATGTTTCAGGTTACCACTTTGGATTTGAACAATCTGCCTAAGACCCCTGACGGAAAAGTTGATTACAGCAAAGACTTTTTCGGCAAAGAGGCGCATTTAACCGTTTCAGGTCAGCTGAACGGGGAAATGTACGCCACTGCTTTGGGTGATATTTATACCTTTGGTCCAACCTTCAGAGCTGAAAACTCCAACACTCCGCGCCACGCCGCCGAATTTTGGATGATTGAGCCGGAAATGGCCTTTGCCGATATTCATGACGATATGGATTTGGCCGAAGATATGGTTCGTTATTGCGTTAAACACATTATGGAAAACTGCGCTGAAGATTTGGAATTGTTTGAAAAATTTGTTGACCCGACCTTAAAGCAAACGCTTGAAAACATTGCGCACAACAGTTTTGCCCGCATAACCTATACCGAAGCGATTGAAATTATGCAAAAATCAGGCCGCAAGTTTGAATACAAACCGGAATACGGCATTGATATGCAAACCGAGCATGAGCGCTTTTTGGCGGAAGAATACTTCAAAAAACCGGTTATCGTCCGCGATTACCCGAAAGAAATTAAAGCCTTTTACATGCGTTTGAACGATGACGGCAAAACGGTTGCCGCCATGGACGTTTTGGTTCCGAGAATCGGCGAATTAATCGGCGGTTCGCAACGTGAAGAACGTTATGACGTGCTGGTTAATAAAATTAAAGAAAACGGCATGCGTCTTGAAGATTACAGCTGGTATTTGGATTCACGCAAATACGGCTCCGTACCTCACGCCGGTTTCGGTTTGGGCTTTGAGCGTATGATGATGCTGGTTACCGGTATTGCCAACATCCGCGACGTTTTGCCGTTCCCGCGCACTCCGAACTCAGTAAACTTTTAAGGAAGTACGATGGTGCAAAAAATCGGTATTTCAGCCCTTGCCGCCTTGCTGGTTATCAGTTTCAGCGCTTTTGCTAAAGCTGAAACCGATATGGTTGCAAACGGTTTAAATGCCGATTTAGCACCGATTGAAAATAATACTTCCGACGATGCGGAATTTTATCATGAAGATGAAGACTTAGGCAAAGTAAAGTTGCCGGAAAAACCGGAGTGTTCATCACCGGAACTTTATGCTAAAGTTATGCAAAAAGTTACGGAATACCTTAACAGCATTAATGCACAGTCAACTCTCGCCAAGCGCAACAAAGCTTTAATATCGGCCAATTTGGACGGGTTTCATCAAGTTTCGGTCAAAAATTTTACGCCTGAGCAAGACCTGAAAACCGCCAATGCGCTGGTAATGATTAAAATCAATGATAAAATCGCCGAAAATGACATTATGATTTGCCGGCAAAACCGCGATATTCCGCGGCCGGTATATTTAATTGTTTATCCGTATGCCGACAATTATCGGGTATATATTATCAATTTGGATAAAAACAGCTCCGATTATCGGGATATAACGCTTATCTTTCCGTAAGACTTGATTTTTAAAAATTTTTCACCTAGATTAACTCTGTTTGAAACGGATTTTTATTAAAAATATGAGCGAAAACAAAAATCTTATAGTCGTTGACAATAAAACTAATTTACCGGCTGTGGTGACTGACAGCGGGGTATACTCGTATTTGGAACAAATTAAAAAGTTTCCGGTTTTAAGCGAACAGGAAGAAGCAACTTTAATTCATGATTTTAAGGCTAACGGCAATTTAGAATCAGCGCAAAAACTGATTACCTCGCATTTGCGTTTGGCAGCCAAAATTGCCCTCACCTACCGCCGCTACGGTTTGCCGATGGCTGATATTATTTCAGAGGCCAATATCGGCTTGATGCAGGCGGTTAAAAAATTTGATGAAGAAAAGAAAGTACGGCTTTCAACTTATGCCATTTGGTGGATTAAAGCCGCGATTCATGACTATATATTACGTTCATGGTCGCTCGTGAAAATCGGCACCGTCGCCGCGCAGAAAAAACTGTTTTACAATTTGGGCAAAATTAAAGCCCGCTTAGGCTTGTATGAAAACAAAGAGCTTGAGCCGCAAGTGGTTAAAAATATTGCCAAAGAATTGGTGGTTGATGAGCAAGACGTGGTGGAGATGAATCGGCGAATCGGCGGCGACACCTCATTAAATGTTGCCGTCCATAATGATTCTGACGACGAAAGCAAAGAGCGGATTGATATGCTCGCCGACGCTTCGCAAAACATTGAAAACAGAGTTGCAAACAAGCAAGAAGCTGAATACAAACGCAAAATTTTGCAAGAATGTTTAGCTAATTTAAGCGAACGCGAGCAATTTATTGTTAAAAACCGTATGCTTACCGATAATCCGGCAACGCTTGATGAAATCGGGGCTAAGTTTAACATCAGCCGCGAGCGGGTGCGCCAAATTGAAAAACGCGCATTTGAAAAACTTTCCGCTGATGTAAAAGCAAAAATGGCGGCCGAATGATTTATGATGAAGTAATTAAAGCCTTAATTTCGGCACAAATTCCGTCGCCTAGGCTGGAAGCAAGGATTTTAATTGCCGCTGCCGCCAATTTGCCGCCTGATGAAGTTTGCTATACCACAACTCTTACCACTGAAGAAGAGGCAAAACTGCGGCAGATGTTAAAGCTGCGCGCCGCGCATAAGCCTTTGGATAAAATTGTGGGGCACAAAGCTTTTTACAAATCAGACTTTATGGTAAATGAAAAAGTTTTATCGCCGCGTCCGGATACGGAAGTTTCAGTTGAAGCGGCGCTTGAGATTATTAAAAAAGAAAAAATCACTTATATTGCCGATTTTGGCACCGGCTCAGGCTGTATTTTGCTTTCATTATTAAAAGAAGTTCCTAATTTACGCGGCATCGGCATTGATAAATCAGCGGAAGCCCTGAAAATTGCGCAACAAAACGCTGCCACTTTGGGAGTAAGTAATCGTTGCGAACTTTTTATGGCAGATTGGTTTGCTCCTGATTTTGCCGACAAAATCGGCGATAAATTTCAGCTGATTATCAGCAATCCGCCGTATATTCCGGATAGTGATATTGCCGAGCTTGATACAGAAGTAAAAGATTACGACCCCTATTTGGCATTAAGCGGCGGACAAGACGGATTAAACAGCTATCGCAAAATTGCCGAAATTGCCCCTTTATTATTAGAAAAATATGGCTATATTGTTTTTGAAATCGGCATCGGACAAGCGGAAGATGTTAAAAATATTTTTATGAAAACCGGTTTTGAACACATTAAAACCGCAGCGGATTTGGCAGGGATTGACCGCTGTTTGATTTTTAGAAAAAATGATTGCATTTAGCAAAAAATCAGATATTATACCGCCGTTGGTGCAAAGTATTTGTTTATAAAAGCACCTTTTCCGATTTACATTTTAAACTTAATTTAGCTCAACATTGTGGTTGTATAAAATATGAAAAAAAATAATAAATTTCGCAATAACAGCGGTAATAGTAACGCTTACTCGCTTAACTATAAATTTGACAGCATCAGCCCTGCCGGAAAAATTAACGGCACCGCGCTTGATTTAATTAAAAGATATAATGAACTTGCCAAAGAGGCTCATGGTTCCGGCGATTACATTGAGATGGAGGTATATCGCCAATATGCCGAACATTACCGCAAAATTGTTACCGAAATAAATGAACGCAGAGCGGTTCGGGTTGATAATACGACACAACAAACCGATGAAAACACCGCAGAACCCGAAAATGAGCTTGCCGCTCCGCAGCCTGAAGAAACTCCGGTTGAACAACCGGCTTCTGATACAACCGCGCCGGCTGAGGCTGCTCCGCGCAAAGCATTTAAGGTTATTGAAATTCAACCGCAAGACAGCAATGATGTTGTTGAAACTGAAGCTGCCGCCGCTCCTGCTGCCAAGCCGCGGCGTATTATCCGCAGAGTTAAAAAGCCCGCTGAAGATGCCGTTGCCGCCGCAATTTAATTAAAGTATTTTGAAAGGTGAAAGCCATGAATTTTTTAATTGCCATAATAATTGTTATGCTGGCCTGCATATCAATAACGTATAAAACGCTGGCCGGATACAGTGATTTTTCCGCTCTTGCCAAATTTAGCATATTGGCGCTGATTATTGTTGCTTGGTTAAGCCCGTTGCTGTTAGGGGTTTTGCGGCATTATTCCTTAATCGGCGAATCTGCTTATGCCGTTATTGCTAAAGTTTCATACTTTTTAATGGGGCTGGCCTTTATTTTAATTATGCTGATTTTGGTACGTGAAGTTATTTGGTATACAGTTTACTTTATATCGCGCAACCAAGCATTAAGCCCTGATAATGCGGCGCTGTTAAACCGCAACAATTTAATTACGGTAATTTTGGCAACGCTGATTGCATTTTACGGCGTTTATGAGGCGCATAAAGTTCCTGCGGTTAAAGACATTACCATCACCGACAGCCGCATCAAAGGAAATGTTAAAATGGTTGTAGCCAGCGATTTTCATATTGATACGGCAACGCCGATGGGCCAAATTAAAAACTTTGTAAACGTTATTAACGCGCAAAATCCGGATTATATTTTGCTGGTGGGCGATATTATTGACGACGTTCCCGAAAAACTTGAAGCGCAAATGCAAGAATTGCAAAAACTTAAGGCTAAAAAAATTTATTTAAGCCTTGGCAACCATGAATATTATAACGCTCCCAACAAATGGCTGATTAAATTTACCCATATGGGCTTTGAGGTTTTGCATAACACCGGTGAAAAAATCGGCAATACCGGATTGTTTATCAGCGGTATTCCAGATGCCGGTGTCAGCAAGCCGAATTTTACCAAGGCATTATATTTTGCTACCGATGATGTTTATAAAATTTTACTCTCGCACTCGCCGAAAGTTATTGATACCTTAGAGGCCGGTCAATACGACCTGCAAGTTTCCGGACACACTCACGGCGGACAAATTTTTCCGTTTAACTATGCGGCAGAAATTGCCAACGGCTATTTAGCCGGAGAATATACCGTTCACGGCGACAAGCTATACATTACCCGCGGCGCCGGATATTGGGGTCCTCCGATGCGCATTTTAGCGCCTTCCGACATTACCGTGATTAACTTTAAGGCAGAACCTAATGCCTAAACAAGCTTTAATTTTAGATTGCGACGGGGTTTTGTACCCAATATCGCAAATCTCGCTGGCCGAATTTGTAGACGCGATGAAGCAAACTTATCGCGAAGAGTTAAAAATTGACGGCAAAACACAAGCGCTTATTTCGGAACAAACCATTGCCAAAAATCGTTTGGGTATGTTTAATTATATTAAAGCAATGTGCGACTATGCCGATTATAACTTTGATGAGTTTTGCCTTAAAATGCAAAGCCGCATTGATTATGATAAAATTACTCCCGATTACGGTTTGTATAAACAGCTGCTTGGCACGGCAAAAGACAAACAGGTGGTGATTTTAACTAACAATCATATGGCGCATTTGGATAAAGTTCTGCAAAAACGCTTCGGCAAAACGGTGTTTGAAGTTGAAGACGATGGAATTGAATGCTTTGACATTAAAACCATGGAGCGCAACGGAGTTTTTTACCCCAAACAAAACCCGCAAGCGCTTAAAAACTTTGCCGCTAAAATTAATCAGCTGCCGGAAAATTGCACCTTGGTTGACGATACTGAAAAAAATTTAATTTCAGCCAAACAGGCAGGTATGA
>CALETM010000045.1 GCA_937920765.1 uncultured Alphaproteobacteria bacterium
GATTTTATCCGCTTTTTACACCACATACTGTCACATTCCGACGTACAGTCACAGCCTATCTCTTCTTTGTCACACTCCGACTTGATCGGAGTGTCCAGGTCAAACCAAGTAGCTAATTTGTCCAACCTGGATATTCGGGTCAAGCCCGAATATGACAACATAGAGGAGAACGCATTGTCCAAGCCCGATGGTGACGCTTTTGTGGCTGGCGCATCAACCTGCCGCGGGCGCAGTATGGTTGAGATGCTCGGCGTTTTGGCGATAATCGGAGTTCTGTCTGTCGGCGCTATTGCCGGATATTCCAAAGCAATGTTCAAGTACAAATTAAATCAGCATGCTCAAGCAGTTAATATGCTGATTAATAACGTACTGTCGATTAAAAACCAATTATCTCCTGCTACTGATAACGATTTAACTTACTATGGAACAATTTTATATAAACTCAATTTGCTACCTGAAGGAATAAGGTATATCAGCGACACTTATTTAGAAGATATTTATTTTAAAAATCGTGTATGGGTATACACTTATACCTCATCAGCCCATGGAGGCATTGGCTTTTATATACCACCGACCGCTGAAGGTGCTGAAATTTGCCGCAACATAGCCTTTGTGACTAAAGAAAATGCCGCTAATTTATGGGTGGTGGAAATGCAAAAACATTATAATGATACCAGCAAACCTTTTGATTATATTGGAAATTTATGGGGTGACAACTATTGTTCAAATGGTCAAACCTGTTTACGCAACCTTGACTTAAATAAAACCGAACGCTTATGCAACGACTGCAATGAAAGAAGCTGCTATTTGCATGTTCTTTGGAAATAATCTCTGCTATTACAAACGCAAGTAAAGTATAATCTTACATTTTTACAAACGAATGCCAAAATAGATACAACTTATGCACAGCGCCATTAATTACCCTCTATGGAGGGGTGCCGAAGGCGGGGTGGTTTATACAACTTATGCACAGCACGGACTCGTAAATATTGCAAAAAAAAACGCGAGCTAAAATCTTTTCAAAACTAACTTTTTGAGGAGATTTTAGCTATGAAATCATATTTTAGCCGCTTTTTACACCACACATTGTCACACTCCGATGTAAACGCAGTGTCCACTCCCTCTCTGTCACACTCCGGCTTGACCGGAGTGTCCAGGTCAAATAAAGTAGCTAATTTGTTCCACCTGGATTATCGGGTCAAGCCCGATAATGACGGTTTTTGTACCGGTCGTTCAATGGTGGAGATGTTGGGCGTGCTCGCTATCATAGGAGTATTGAGCGTCGGAGCTATCGCCGGATATTCTAAGGCGATGATGAAGTATAAGCTCAACAAACAAGCCGAACAAATCAGCTGGCTGTTAAATGCCCTGTATCGGCATCGGCTCAGCTTCGGAAGGGGGCCGCAATCTATGTCGCTTACGCCTTATTTTATAAAACTTGGCGAAATTCCGCAAGAGATGATTAAAGATGGTTCCGGTTATTTATATGACAGATTCGGTGCTAAGGTTACGCTTCAAACCACTAACTGTAACAATGACAATACCATATGCAACGAAGTTATACTTAATTATTCCATAACGTCATCGGAAAATTTCGCGGTATGTCAAAACCTTTTAACTGTCGCCAAAGAATTTCATACTGATTTATACAGCACCGGAGTTCATAAAAACACAAACGATACACATAATTACGGAAACTCCTATTACGGCGACAAAAAATGTACCAATAATTGTATCAGAAACATCACGCAAGAACAAATTTATAATCAGTGTAAATATTGTGACGAAGGCTCAACAAGTTGTCATCTTTACTTCATTTTTAGAATTGAATAAGCTCCATTTTTCCAACTTCAACCATAAAATTACCCCCTTTCACCGTTTGATGAAAGGGGGTTTTAAGTGGCGTAATTTAATTACAGATTAAAGTTATAATTACCCTCATAAGCCAACCAATAAAGTTTTTCAATTTCATCAATCAGCGGATAACGCGGGTTAGAACCGGTGCATTGGTCGTCAAACGCCAAAGTCGGCAAAGTCTTCATCGCTTCGGTGAAGTCTTCTTTTGAAATTCCCCACTCTTTAATTGAAGCCGGAACCCCGATTTCTTTTTTAAGTTCTTCAATTGCTTTAATCAAATTATCAACTTTTTCATCGTCGGTTTTGCCTTTTAAGCCCAAGTTTTCGGCAAATGAGGCATAAGCCGCTTTAGCGTTCGGAAAACGATACTGCGGAAATGCGCATTGCTTAGCCGGACAATCCGACGCATTGTAACGAATAACCTGTGAAATCAGCAACGCATTGGCAAATCCGTGCGGAATATGGAATGCGGCGCCGAGCTTGTGAGCCATTGAGTGGCAAACACCCAAAAAGGCGTTGGCAAATGCCATACCGGCAATAGTAGCGGCGTGGTGCATTTTTTCACGAGCTTTCGGATCATTGTTTTTGTATGAGTTCGGCAGGTTATTCAAAACCAAACGACCGGCCTCTAATGACAAACCTCTGGTGTAATCGGTTGCCATTGATGAAACGTACGATTCCAAAGCGTGGGTCATAACGTCAATACCTGAAGCGGCGCACAATCCGCGCGGCATGGTCAATACCAAGTCGGTATCAACAATCGCCATTGACGGGGTCAACGCATAGTCGGCAATCGCATATTTAATGCCGGTTGAATCATCGGTAATAATTGAGAACGGAGTAACTTCCGAACCGGTACCTGATGTGGTCGGAATAGCAACCAACTGAGCTTTTTCGCCCAATGACGGAAATTCAAAAATACGTTTGCGGATATCCATAAAGCGCATAGCCAAATCTTCAAATTTCAGTTCAGGATGTTCATACATAATCCACAAAATTTTAGCCGCGTCAATCGGTGAACCGCCGCCCAATGCGATAATAACATCAGGAGCAAAGGTATCTACCATAGATTTTGCTTTGTTAATGGTGGTCAAATCCGGATCTGGACGAACATCGCTGAAAATTTGGTACTGAATGCCGAGCGGTTCCAAAACGTCGGTAACTTTGCGGGTATAACCCAAATCAAACAAAGCTTTATCGGTAATGATAAACGCGCGTTTTTTGCCGGCCAATTCTTTTAAAGCAAAAGAGAGGCATCCGGGTTTAAAGTAAACCTTCGGCGGAACCTTAAACCAAAGCATATTTTCTTCACGTTTTGCAATATTTTTAATATTCATCAAATGTTTTACTCCTACGTTTTCACTAACCGAGTTGCCGCCCCAAGAGCCGCAGCCCAAAGTTAATGACGGTTCAAGTCTGAAGTTATAAATATCACCGATAGCACCCTGTGATGACGGGCAGTTAATCAAAACACGACCGGTGTGTAGCAAGTGCCCGAAATATTTTACGCGTTCATCTTTGCTCTGGTCGGTATAAAGCACTGAAGTGTGTCCATTACCGCCAAATGTAACCAAATCTTTGGCAAGTTTGGCGGCGCTTTCAAAATCAGGCGCTTTGTACATAGCCAAAACCGGCGAAAGTTTTTCGGCTGAGAACGGTTCTTCTTTGCCGACTTTTACAACTTCGGCAATCAAAACTTTAGTTTCCGGCGCAACTTTAATGCCTGCCATATTGGCAATGGTCACGGCCTTTTGTCCTACGATTCCGGCATTGAGTTTGCCGTCGATCATAATTACTTTGCCAAGCTTTTCTTTTTCAGCCGCGGTCAAAATATAGGCGCCGCGTTTCAAAAATTCGGCTTTAACGGCGTCATAAACGTCTTTAACCGCAATAACCGATTGTTCTGAAGCGCAAATCATTCCGTTATCAAAGGTTTTAGACATTAAAATTGAGCTTACCGCCATCTGAATATCGGCGGTTTCATCAATAACTGCCGGAGTGTTGCCGGCGCCTACGCCCAATGCCGGTTTACCTGAAGAATAAGCCGATTTAACCATTCCCGGACCGCCGGTTGCCAAAATAATGTCTACCTTCGGGTGCTGCATTAAGTATTGCGTGCGCAAAATACTCGGCTCATCAATCCAGCCGATAATATTTTCAGGAGCACCGGCTTTAACAGCCTCTTCCAACATAATGCGGGCGGCTTCAACCGTGCTCTTTTTAGCGCGCGGATGCGGCGAAAAGATAATGCCGTTACGAGTTTTTAAGGCAATTAAAGTTTTGAAAATAGCGGTTGAAGTCGGGTTAGTGGTCGGAACAACGCCGGCAATAACGCCCAAAGGTTCAGCCATTTTAATTAAGCCGTTATCTTTGTCTTCTTCCAAAATTCCGCAAGTTTTGGTATTTTTGAATTTATTATAAATATATTCAGCGGCAAAGTGGTTTTTAATCACTTTATCTTCAACCACTCCCATTCCGGTTTCTTCCACCGCCATTTTGGCAAGCGGAATACGGAGCGAGCTCATTTTAAGAGCAACGCGGCGGAAAATATAGTCAACTTGTTCTTGTGAATATTCAGCAAACTTTTTTTGTGCCTGACTTACTTTGCTAACCAGTTCGTCAATGTATTTTTCTTCTGCTGCTTCATCTACAACTTTAACATCGTTTTGAGCCATAATTAGTTTTCTCCCAGTTTAAAAAATTTTTCTGACCCTATAATGACAGAGAATTTTTAATAAACAATCTTAATTTACGAATATTCAATCAACTATTATTTCTAAATTGTTGCAATTCGGTCAATAGATACATATACTTTTAGATGCACAAACACAAACGGTCATTTGAAAAGTGCTCAAAATGACGGAAAAGCACTTTTTGCTTGAAAAAATCACATTTTTGAGTAATATGATTTTATCGTCGTTTGACGGTGGTGCCTGAAAAACATCAAAACTCAAAGAAGCTCCTTTTTGAAGGGGAGTTCCCGAAATAAGCGCGTTCGCGGCGAATAAGGGAGGCTGACTTTGAGCAGTTTTTCAGCTCCCCGCTTTGATTTTCAAAGCGGTTTTGTTTTAAACCGACAAAATAAGGAGCAAAAAATATGCTTGATAAAAAACATTTTAACAGGATTCGCCAATCTACCCGCAACAACATCGGTCGCCAAATTTACCAAATGCGTAGCCAAAAACAAATGACATTGCATGAGCTTAGCAATTTATGCGGCACCGGTCCTTATATTCTTGAAAAATGGGAGCTTGGTAAAGGATTTTTGGATTTATACCGCTTAGAAGGTATTGCCCGTGTTTTTGATAAACAATTAGCAATAAGTTTTGAACCGCTGCCGAAAGATTCGTAAAATACAACTTATGCACACCCCGGACTCGTAAATATTGCAAAAAAAAAACGCAAGCTAAAATCTTCTCAAAACTAACTTTTTTGAGAGGATTTTTGATATGAAATCAAATTTTATCCGCTTTTTACACATCACATCGTCATATTCGGGCTTGACCCGAATATCCAGGTTGAACAAATTTGCTACTTGCTTCCACCTGGACACTCCGATCAAGTCGGAGTGTGACAGCTTGTGTGCTGGGCGCAGTATGGTCGAGATGTTAGGAGTTTTAGCAATCATAGGCGTTTTAAGCATCGGGGCGATTGCCGGTTACTCCAAAGCTATGTTCAAATATAAATTAAACAAACACGCCGAAAGCCTTAACATGCTCTTAAATGAGGCTGTCAAACTTTATCCTGATTTACACCGCCATTATGGCTATACTTTAGGATATAAAGGATTAAACAGCTTTTTAAGCAAAGCCGAACTAATACCCGACGGCATGACCTACAGTAAGCAAGACGATCGCATCCACGACGTTTTCCAAAACTCTTATACTGTTGATTACGGCGTCGGAACCCGCGAGAACGGCAATATCTATATTGACTACTACATTTGGAGCAATTTACACCGCAGCGGAAATAAGCTAACGGAACGCGACCGCGAAATATGCCGCAACAGTATTTTAACCGCTAAAGAAAACGCTGGCATCATAGTACGGGTAGAACTCCGCTCAGAGCTATCTGAAACTCAGGGTTACAACGCCCCTAGTCTTTACGGCGACCTTGCAAACAGCTCAACAAACAATTTACGCAGCGCCTCCATTGCTAAAATTGATGAATTGTGCGATTCTTGCAATTCGGAAACAAATTGCGCTATAGTTATTTATCTTAACATTAAAAATTAGCCGCAAATTATCAACCGAAATATCACAAGCCTAAAAATCCGTAAAATTGTGATTTTCGAGCATTTTTTGCTAAAAAATCACAATTTTTTGCAAAAAATTGCATAAAATTGACGATTTTGATTGTTTTTTGATTAATTTCGTACTATGAATCAAAGCTGATTTATAAACTTTATGAGAGAAAATAACAATGTCTAATCCCATTGATACCAAAGTTGTCAGCAAACTGGCTGAAATATTGGATAAAACTAACTTAACCAAGCTTGAATATGAAGATGAATCCTGCAAAATCACTTTATCGCGGCAGGTAAACGGCATTGCCGCAACATCATATATTCCGGCAGCTCCGGTTCAACCTGCTCCGGCAGCCTTACCGGCGGCGGTTGAAGAAGCTTCTGCAGTTGAAGAAGCCGCTCCGCAGGTAGAAGACTACACCAACAGCCCTGATGCCGTTAAATCTCCGATGGTCGGCGTTGTTTATCTTTCATCTGATCCTAATGCCGCCAACTATGTTAATGTCGGCGATGTTGTTGCCGCCGGCGACACCGTTTGCTTAATTGAAGCCATGAAAACATTTAATCCGGTAAAAGCCCACAAAGGCGGCAGAATCACCAAAATTTTGGTTGAGAGCGGCGATCCGGTTGAATATGGCGCTCCTTTGGTCGTAATTGAATAAAGGAATTTTGTATGTTTGGAAAAGTTTTAATCGCAAACCGCGGCGAAGTTGCTTTACGTATTCACCGTGCCTGCCGTGAAATGGGTATCCGCACGGTTGCCGTTCACTCTGAAGCAGATGCCAACGCCATGCATGTTCGCTTAGCCGATGAAGCGGTTTGCATAGGCCCTGCCCGCTCGGCGGATTCTTACTTAAACAAACCGGCTATTATTTCTGCCGCATTAATTACAGGCGCTGACGCCATTCACCCCGGATTCGGTTTTTTATCTGAAAATGCCGACTTTGCCGAAATGGTTGAAAAGCACGGCATCACCTTTATCGGTCCCACCTCAGCGCAAATGCGTTTGATGGGAGATAAAATTATGGCGCGCAAAGCCGCTGTGGAAGCAGGTCTGCCGATTACCCCCGGATCGCCTGCGCTCCAATCGGTTGAAGACGCCATTGCATGGGCCAACAAAATCGGATATCCGGTTATTGTTAAAGCCAAAGACGGCGGCGGCGGTAAGGGTATGAAAATTGCCTTTAACGATACCGAAATGGCCGAAGCCTACACTATGGCGCGCGCTGAAGCTAAAGCTGCCTTTACCAGCGACGTGGTTTATATGGAAAAATACTTACAAAAACCGCGCCACATTGAAATTCAGATTCTGGCCGATAAATACGGACATGTTGTGCATCTTGGCGAACGCGACTGCTCTATTCAACGCAACAATCAAAAAGTTATTGAAGAAACTCCTTCACCAGCCCTAAATGATGCCGAGCGCCATGAAATCGGCGAAATTGTTCGTAAAGCGATTGAAAAAATCGGTTACCAAAACGCCGGCACGCTTGAATTTTTGTATGAAGACGGCAAATTTTACTTTATGGAAATGAACACCCGTCTGCAAGTTGAACACCCGATTACGGAAGCAATCACCGGCATTGATATTGTGCGCGAACAAATCAGAATCGCAAGCGGCGCGGCTCTCGGTTACACGCAGGAAGACATTACCTTTAACGGGCATGCCATTGAATGCCGTATTAACGCCGAAGATCCTGAAACATTTGTTCCCTGCCCCGGAAAAATTACCGAATGGCATGCTCCGGGCGGGCTTGGCGTTCGCGTCGATTCCGAAATTTACTCCGGCTACACAATTCCTCCGTATTATGACAGCATGATTGCCAAACTGATTATTCACGGCAAAACCCGCAACGCCGCTTTAATGCGCTTGCGCCGCGCGTTGGAAGAATTTGTGATTATCGGGGTTAAAACCACCATTCCGCTGCATCAGGAAATTATATCTCAGGCTGACTTTATTGACGGCCAATATAATATTCACTGGCTTGAACAATTTATGGAAAAACAACACAACAAATAAGGACCGTCATGAAGAAAGAATTGTCCGTACGCCGCTTGTTTATTGATTCTTTAGGTTTTATCGGAAACAATATTCCGCTCTTGTGCGTATTGACAATTTTTTCTTTTGCCGGTTCTTATTTGGCCGGCTCATTCGGAGCATATAGAAATCTTTCCGTATTTTTGTTATATGGTGTGTTTATATACTTTTTTTACTTTTTTTTCGTCAGTCTGTATTTTGGGCAAAAGCCGTTAATCACCAAAGAAAAATTTGTTGATTCGCTGATTAAGTTCTTAACCGTGGTTGCTTTTTCATTTTTTGTAATTGTATGCGGCAAACTCGGGCTTAATTTGTTGCGCTATTTAAGCAAAAACTTAATCGGCTTTCCTGATTTGTACGAATTTTTACGACAAACTTACATTTTTTTGGTATTAAATCCGTATGCCAAAGTTTTGTTGTTATGCGGCGCAATTTTCTTGCTGTCATTTTCATTTTTAATTCCGCTGTTCGGATGGGTTTCTGTCATCAACAACAAAGACAGCTCCATAATCAGCGCATTTTACAAAGTTCGCGGCAACTACTTAAAAAGCATTTTGGTCTTTTTACTGATTTTTGCGCTATTACCGTTAATCATCAGCATAATCGGATTAAGCACTTCACGCGCGATGTTATATATTTTGCACGCAATGTTGACCGTATTTCAAATTGTGGTCTACCTGCATTTGTACGAAACTTTTTATAAAGAATAACCTAAATTTTATTTTCGCATAAGTGGCGAACGCCGACGGGGTGGTTAAATACAACTTATATACGGCTCGATTAATTCCCCTCTATGGAGGGGTGCCGAAGGCGGGGTGGTTATTACAACTTATGCACAGCACGGACTCGTAAATATTGCAAAAAAAAAACGCGAGCTAAAATCTTCTCAAATGCAACTTTTTGAGGAGATTTTTAATATGAAATCAAATTTTAGCCGCTTTTTACACCACATACTGTCACACTCCGGTACAAAACGCGTATCTACTCCTTCCCTGTCACTCTCCGACTTGATCGGAGAGTCCAGGTGGGACAAATTAGCTAATTGGTTTAACCTGGATTATCGGGTCAAGCCCGATAATGACAGCTTGTGTACAGGGCGCAGTATGGTCGAGATGTTAGGCGTTTTGGCAATCATTGGAGTTTTAAGCGTCGGAGCGATTGCCGGTTACTCCAAGGCGATGATGAAGTATAAGCTCAACAAGCACGCCGAACAGATGAATACCGTAATTAACGCCGTGGCACGCAACGTGCACAACTTTGATAACATTAAGCAAGGCGGAACTTATTTAACTCCATACCTTATTAAAATGGGTGAAATCTCGACTGAGATGGTTAAAGGCTCCGTCAGAAGCGTTATTTATGATGTTTTCGGTCAAGCATGGGGTGTTTTCATCACCGGAAACGGCACCGCTATTTATCTTTCATCAGATCGATCAACGGCGCTCACTACCAAATCAGCCGACAATTTGGAAATTTGCAAAAACATTTTGCTCGCCGCCAAAGAAAATTCCGACAGCATTGCTCACGTAGATTCCATAAGCAACCACTATAACAACGACAACAAATATAAATCTTTGTACGGTGACCACGAATGCAATACCGAAGTCAATTGTTTAAAAGATTTAAGTTTAAATGATGTTTATGACTTTTGCACCAAACATTACGGTATAAATTCGCCCAGCGGCACCGAACTCGCAATTGTTTGGGGAAGATAAATAAATGCGCACACTCCGCGCAATTATTAAAAAACAAAACAGGCAAAAACTGTGTTAAGACGCGGCTTGCAAATATGCCCCTGAAAAAAGCGCAAGAAAGGGCTCGCCGTTAGCGTTAGAAGCAATCCAACAAACCGCGGGCATAGTCGCCACTGTTGAATTTATCCAAATCTTCGGTCTTTTCGCCCACCCCGATAAAATATACCGGCGTTGGGCATTCTTCAGCAATCGCCACCAGAATGCCGCCTTTGGCAGAACCGTCAAGCTTGGTGATAATCAGGCCGTCAACCGCAACCATTTGCTTAAACGCCTGCACTTGTGAAAGCGCGTTTTGACCGGTGGTTGCGTCTATGGTCAGCATAGTTTTGTGCGGAGCTTCCGGCAAAACTTTTTTAATCACCTTTACAATTTTTTTAAGTTCGTCCATTAAACCGTTTTTGTTTTGCAAACGACCGGCGGTATCAATAAACACAACATCGTCACCGGCTTTAATGGCGGCGTTTAATCCGTCATAACACAATCCGGCGCTGTCACAACCGTTAGCCCCCGAATAAACCCGCACTCCGGCGCGCTCGCCCCAAACCTGAAGCTGTTCCACAGCCGCGGCTCTGAACGTATCCGCCGCAATCAGGGATACTTGCTTGCCCGCTTGCTTTAATTTAGCCGCTAACTTGCCGATAGTGGTTGTTTTGCCGGCGCCGTTGACGCCGACCATCAACACCACATAGGGCTTGCAAGCATCATCAATCGTAAACTCCGCCTCGCATGGTTTTAAAATCGCGGAAATGTCTTCTGCCAAAGCGGCTTTAATTTCGGGCAATGAAATTTCTTTATCAAGCCGCTTTTCCGCGAATCGATTGATAATTCGCATGGTTGCTTTAACCCCCAAATCAGAAGAAATCAGCAATTCTTCAAGCTCGTCCAAAGTTGCGGCGTCAACTTTACGCTTGGTAAATATATCGCTGATGCCGCCACCGATTTTAGATGATGTTTTTTTCAAGCCCTCGCTTAGTTTTTGTAAAAAATTAGTCATTGCTATCCTCTCTTAATGAGCGCAAAACCTTTGCGCGGCGGCGGCGTTCTTCCATATCAACCTGAGGCATTAAAGCCGCCGGAGTGCCTTTGCGTTCCGAATACGGAAAAACATGCAGTTTATCAATTCCGGCTTCATCAACCAGCTTGCAAGTGTTGTTAAATGCCTCTTCCGTTTCGGTCGGAAAACCGCAAATAAAATCAGCCCCGAAAGTGGCTTCCGGACGCAGCGCTCTTATCTTATTGCACAAATTAATCACATCTTCGCGGGTATGGCGCCGGCGCATACGTTTTAATATTAAATTATCGCCCGATTGCACCGACAAATGAAAATGCGGATAAATATTTTTATACTGCCCGACCAACGCGATAAATTCGTCATCAATCGCCGCCGGATCAAGCGAGCCGAACTGCAATGACGGCAACTCCGGAATTTGTTCCGATATATGCTTAACCAATCCGCTGAATGACGGTTGATACGAGCAAGCGTCAACACCGGTCAAGCAAATTTCCTTAAATCCGTTGGCAAGCAGCGTTTTAATTTGGCGGATAATATCTTCTTCCGGTACCGAGCGGTTATTACCGCGGGCAAACGGCACAATGCAATATGTGCAACGATGATTGCACCCTTGCTGAATTTGCACAAACGCGCGCTGCCGCCCTTCAAAGCCGGTAATTAAGTATTTGTCGTAATCATCATAACTGAAAATATCGCCGACAATAGTTTTTTCATTAATTTCGGAGTTAAGATATTTTTCAATTTCAGCTTTTTCTTTGTTGCCGACAATCAAGTCAACTTCAGGCATTTCGGCAAATTTTTGCGGATTAACCTGCGCCGCGCAACCGGTTACCACAATTTTGGCATCAGGATTCTCTTTGCGCAACTTGCGCACCGCTTGCCGGCACTGACGTTCTGCCTCGCCGGTTACCGCGCAGGTATTAACAATAATCAAGTTATCGCTGTCTTTAAATTTTTCTTTTAATACTTCAGATTCAAAACTGTTAATCCGACACCCGAAGGTAACAACTTCTACCATTTTAACTCCTTTGCAATAACCGCAATATAAAGGTAAAATTTTCTGTTTGCAATTTAATTTTAAGCTTTTATAATCGGCAGAAGCTTTATTTGTTATGAAAGGTTTATA
>CALETM010000046.1 GCA_937920765.1 uncultured Alphaproteobacteria bacterium
GTAAAAAAGCAAGTAACCTTGCTTTTTTATCTGCAAGTTCTTTGGAACATCTTAACGAGCTAGGAAAGTGTCAACGACCGAAGCGAGTTTAGATGCCTAAGTGATAGTCCTTTCAGGTTACCAAAAAAAATCTCCCTTGCGGGAGTTTTTTTGGTGCTCTGAAAAGGACTTGAACCTTCACGGGAAAAACTCCCATAAGTACCTGAAACTTACGCGTCTACCAATTCCGCCATCAGAGCATGCTTCTTTAATAAAAAGTTTTTGAAAATAAGTCAACACTTTCTTTTAAAAAAGATGATAAGAATATAAAATCAAGGCGCTTCCCAAAACAACCCGATAAACCACAAACGGCATATAAGTTGATTTTTTAAGCCATTTTAGCATCACAAAAATAACCGCAAACGAGGCAAAAAACGAAAACAGCGCCGCATCTGAAGCCAGCAATATTTCCGCTGTGTTGCCCTGCTTAAACAAGCGGTATCCTTCCAGCGAACCGGCCGCCAAAATAGTAGGCACTGAAAGCAACATTGAAAACTTAGCCGCATCGCTGCGATTAATACCTAAAAAGCGCGCCATGGTAATGGTTATGCCTGAGCGGCTTGTCCCCGGAACCAGCGCCAAACACTGCGCAAGACCTATAAAAATTGCGTCTTTAATTTGCAGGTCAGTAATTTTGCGGTCGGTTTTTCCTTTTTTATCGGCATACCATAACAACAAACCATATAACAAAATAGTCCAACCGATGAGCGCCGGAGTGCGCGCCCAATTCATACCGTAATTACGAAGTAAAAATCCAATCAAAAGCGCCGGAATTGAGGCAATCGCTATTAAATACGCCAATTTATTGCCGCTATCGCCGAAATCAGGCAACAATCCGCGTTTAAACACTCCGTAAATCATTTGACCGAACGTTTTATAAAAATATAAAACCACTGCCGCCAATGACCCGATATGCAGCGCAATATCAACTCCGATTCCCTGATCCGGAAAATCAGTAAAGGCTGAAAACAAAATTAGATGCCCCGACGAGCTCACCGGTAAAAACTCGGTCAAACCTTGTATAATTGCAAGCCAAACAAGTTGCAGCGTGGTCATAATTTTAATCCTTACTTTGATAATAAACAGCGCATTGCGCTGACATTAACTCCGGCAGCGCATGCGGGCGAAACCGCACATTATTTAATGAAGCGCCCCAATGCAGATGCGGACCGGTAGCACGGCCGGTTTTGCCTACATAGCCTACCAGCTGCCCTTTTTTAACATATTCGCCTTCTTTCACGGCCGATTTTTTAAGATGCATATAAATAGTCTGCAACCCCATGCCGTGGTCTAAAATTACCATATTGCCGCCATAAAAATAATTACTGCCGTTTAAGACAACATAACCATCGCCCGCGGCTTTAACCGGCGTTCCCTCCGGTGCGGCAATATCCGTGCCGCTGTGCGGATTTTTGGGTATGCCGTTAAAAATACGCTGATTGCCGAAATTGCCGCTGATTGTTCCTTTAAGCGGAATATCAAACCCGTTTTTCCAACTTTTATTTTCCATATTAAGCGTGGTTAAAGCGCGCCGCACATCGGTTTGCTCGCGCACAATTTCCGCATTATCTTCTTTAGCAGGAGTAACTTTGCGCTGCTCCACCCCTTTTATGCTCTGAATATCCCATTTATTTTTGGCAACAGGCAAAACATAGTTTGCAACCCCGTTATTTTTATCGGTAACGGAAAGCGTAACCATTGAAGCCTCATCGCGCCCCAGTACCAATAAAAACTCGCCATTTTCCGCCATCGGAAGCGGCTTGCCGTTTAATGTTTCCGCCTTTGCTT
>CALETM010000047.1 GCA_937920765.1 uncultured Alphaproteobacteria bacterium
ATGTGTATAAGAGACAGGTCACCAGCGGAACTGTCAAAACCAAATTCTAATTCTAAAATACCGGATTTACTTCCGGTATTTTTTTTGAGTTAATATTTTGCAAAATGGCGGTTGCTTTATAAAAAATATATGATATATTTTAGAGCATAATATTAACCTAATTATTTGGAGTATGTGATGTTTCGCAAACCTGAAGTTTGTATTCTTCCGGTTGCCGGTTTGTCAACCCGCAACCTTCCCGCAACTAAAGTTTTACACAAAGGTTTTTTAACCTTAAACAATTTGCCGATTATTCAATATGCGGTTGATTGCTGCCGCGAAATCGGAGTTAAAGAAATTATTTTTATTTACAGCGATCAATCTTGCAAGCATTTATTTGAAAAATATTTTGCTCCCTACCCGTGGCTTGAAGATCATTTGGCTAAAAAAGGCAAGCTTGACTTGTTAAAAACCATCAAAGATATTATCCCGAATGACATGAAATTCTCATTTGCCGAACAAAAAGAACCTTTGGGTAACGGACATGCTATTTTAATGGCAAAAGAGTTGGTCGGCAAACGCGATTTTATCGTAATGTGGCCTGACGATATTTACATCAACTTCCATGGCGAAGGTATTTTAAAACAACTCTGCGACATCTATGAAAAAAATGGCGGCGTAGTTGAAAATATTATGGAGTTTCCGCGTGAAGAAATGACCAGATACGGCGCATTAGTCGGCGCTGTGCGCGAAGGACGAACCGTGCATGCCAGAGGTTTGGTTGAAAAACCGAAACTTGAAGAAGTTCCTTCCAATTACGCCAGTATGGGCCCATATATTTTGCCGAATGTGGTTATGGATATTTTACCGGAAGTTAAAAACGGCTCAAACGGCGAAATTAACTTAACCGACGCCATCAATTTGGCAGTTGAACGTGGCGAGCCCTTAACCGGAGTTTTATGCAGCGGTCTGCGTTTTGACTGCGGAACTAATGATGAGTTGGCAAAATCTAACTTAAAACTGTCATTAATGTGCAATCCGAAACTGCGCGCTTATGCCAAAGAGCTTTTGGATACAATTTTGGTTTAATGTAAGGCACATTTTAAGATAACCCGCCGATTTTTTAACCGGCGGGTTTTATTTTATACAACTTATGCACAGCACGGACTCGTAAATATTGCAAAAAAAAAAACGCGAGCTAAAATCTTCTTAAGACTAACTTTTTGAGGAGATTTTAGCTCATGAAATCAGAAAATGGCAGAAGTATGGTAGAAATGCTTGGCGTTCTTGCGATTATCGGGGTTCTGTCTGTCGGGGCGATTGCAGGTTACTCCAAGGCAATGATGAAATATAAGCTCAATCAGCATGCACAAGCTGTTAACATGTTGATAAATAACGTGCTCTCAATTAAAGACAAATTGCAACAACTGCAATGAAAAAGGCTGTGTGCAATATGTGCTCTGGAAATAAAATTATAAAAGTTTAGTAAAAAACTCTTGCATTTAAGCATAAAGCGTGTATGTTGGTGCTTAACAAAACAGTGCTTAGCACTTGCTTTGTTAAATTTATAAGCGCAGTTGGCAAGCTTTGAAAAAGCGCGCCTTACGGAGCAAGAAAGATGTCGTAGACAGCTTGCGACCACTTAAATTATTATAAAACTAAAATATTTTAACGGGACTTAGCTCAGCCTGGTAGAGCGCTTGCTTTGGGTTGAAGTTAAAAAAAGTTTCCGGTGGAAAGTTTTTTTTTAATTTCAATAAAGAAACGGTTAATAAGCGAACAAGCGACAGCACAGTGAGCGAATTTACCGTTTGTTTGACTGAAGCGGAGTTGGCAAGCTTTGTAAAAGCGAGCCTTACGGAGCAAGAAAGATGTCGTAGACAGCTTGCGACCGCTTAAATTATTATATAACATGAAACATTTTAACGGGACTTAGCTCAGCCTGGTAGAGCGCTTGCTTTGGGAGCAAGATGTCGTAGGTTCGAATCCTATAGTCCCGACCAAAAAAAAGAGGCTTTATGCCTCTTTTTTTTGGATATATGGGACTTAGGGATTCATCGTTAAAGTTGGTGCAGAGTAAAAAAGTTATGTTCACGCAAAACCTGAAGAAATTTGAATAAAGTAAAAGCTCCCTACTCTTTGTTAATTATTAACACTTAATTATCTTGTTAATATTAATATATCAGCTTATACAAACTGTACAATATGAGCAAACTCGAATAAAACGGGCGGTAATAAATGAAAGCAAAAGACATAAACATTGCCAGAGGCATAGAACAAGCCGATTTGGTTATAAAAAACGTAAACCTTGTAAATGTTCTTTCGGAAGAAATATACGAAACCGACATTGCAATCAGCGGCGACACCATTTGCGGATTGGGTCATGGGTATGTCGGAAAAACTGAAATTGATGCAAAAGGCTATTATGCTTGCCCTGCTTTTATTGACGGACACGTTCACTTAGAAAGCTCTATGGTTATGCCGGCAGAATTTGCCAAAGCCGTATTGCCGACCGGAACAACAACCGTATTTACCGATCCTCATGAAATTGCTAATGTTATGGGGTTAGATGGCATTAAATTTATGCATAATAACTCTAAACATATTGGGCTTGATGTAAAATTTATGCTGCCATCATGCGTTCCGGCAACGCCATTTGAAAACTCAGGATATACACTTACCGCCGATGATTTAAAAATCTTAATAAACAAAAATTGGATTTATGGTCTGGCCGAAATGATGAACTTTGTGGGAGTAATTAATCTTGATGAAGACGTTCATAAAAAGATAGATATGGTCAAAGCCCATCACAAACAAATTGACGGGCATGCTCCCATGCTTAGCGGAAAAGATTTATGCGCATACGCTGCTGCCGGTATAAAATCAGATCATGAGTGCACAATTCCTGATGAAGCTTTAGAAAAATTGCGGTTGGGCTTTTATGTGATGGTCAGAGAAGGTTCCGCCGCAAAAGATTTAAATGCGCTTCTTCCTTTTTTGAAAAACAACAACACAAGAAAATGCATTTTTGTAACTGATGACCGCCATCCGACAGATTTAGACGAGCATATAAACGGAATGGTGCGCAGAGCTGTTGAATATGGCATACATCCGATTAAAGCCATTCAGTGCGCCGGCTTAAATACAGCTGAATATTTCGGCGTAAAGAATTTAGGCGCGATTGCTCCGGAATATAAAGCCGACATATTAATTTTAAATAATTT
>CALETM010000048.1 GCA_937920765.1 uncultured Alphaproteobacteria bacterium
ACAGCACGGACTCGTAAATATTGCAAAAAAAAAACGCGAGCTAAAATCTTCTTAACTTTAACTTTTTGAGGAGATTTTAGCTCATGAATACACAATCAGGACGTTCTATGGTCGAAATGCTTGGGGTGCTCGCTATCATCGGAGTTCTATCGGTCGGCGCTATCGCCGGATATGGCAAAGCCATGGAAAAATATCGGCTAAATCAATACAGCCAAGCTATCAGCATGCTAATTAATAATGTGCTACAAATTAAAGGACAGTTGCAACACAAACCGGATACCTCAACCTATTTCAACACACTCTTATATAAGCTTAATTTATTGCCGGACGGCATTATTTACAATGAAAATTCTGTATATTTACACGACAGGTGGTTTAATAATAACATTTTTGTTGTTTATAACAATGGTAAATACACCGGTACTGATGGCAAGACTTACCAAAACGATATGGGATTTATACACTTTGAGTTTTCACGAGCTTCACAGCAAGGTTCTGAAGTTTGCCACACTACTATCAACGCTACTAAAGAAAATGCCGGCAACATTGAATATTTGCAACTGCTGCAATATAGCGACAGCGATAACACTAGCGAATATTCCGACCAAATACGGGCTAAAGAATTACAACACATAACTCTAAACCGCATTGACCAATTATGCAATCAATGCACCAACTACGAAACTTGCGTTCTATTAGTGGCCTGGAAATAGATTGCTTAAAAGGCAATGGTAATGTTGCATCTGCGATTTTTATCACAAGAATCGCAGATGTTTTTTACGTCTTCCAAGCTCATGGAGCTTAAACAGGCATTTTCACCGCCGCAATAATCATCGCCGTAGTATTCTATCTGTTCAGAAGCTCCTTCACGATAAACATAGCCAACAAGCAAATGTTCTCTTAACGGCAAAACAAGACCTTTGAATATTTCAAAGCACGTATTGCCGGCGAAAGCTGAAGAAACCATCTGATTGTCTTCGTTTTTAGAAAGACCTCCTAACATTATGTCCACGACTATGACATGACTGTTATCATTACGTTTTGAGGCGCCGATAAAAGGATTTATCCAGTTGCCATAACTATCAGCGATAACATCTTTGCCGTTAGAACCCTGTCCTTTTAAAAATTTCCAATTTGCCGGTAGCAAATTTATTTTTGTAATAGCGTTGCTCAATGCTGTATAAGTCGGCTCATCGTTAAAACTGTAATAATATTCCATTAGACCGCCGATAAACATATTGTAGTCGCCTATCATTTTGTTAATTTTATATTTTTCCATTGCCTTGGAGTATCCGGCAATCGCCCCGACGGATAAGACGCCGATGATAGCGAGCACGCCAAGCATTTCGACCATTGATCTTCCGGATTGTGTATTCATGATAAAATCTCCTCAAAAAGTTAATTCTGAAAAGATTTTAGCTCGCGTTTTTTTTTGCAATATTTACGAGTCCGTGCTGTGCATAAGTTGTATTTATTATCTTGAATGGTTGTTGTCTTTGACAACCGTAAGAGTGTCGGTGGTTTTAGACGTGTCTTGTTGTTTTACGGCAATAATTGCCTGCAATATTCGAGCAATCCCGTCGCTTAGTTTTTTATAGTCAGGTATATTCGTTTTTGTTCTTGCTGTTGATATTTCTTGTTGCGGCAGAATTAGCTAAAGATTTATGGTGCATACAGTTATACCGGTAATATTAAAAATATAAGGGATTATAAAATATATTGACTAAAAAGCAACATCTGATATATTACGGTGTATAAAATAACCGAATGGGTGTT
>CALETM010000049.1 GCA_937920765.1 uncultured Alphaproteobacteria bacterium
AATGCCGGTGAACATATACCAACCGGATTCAAAATTGACTGATGTTGCAATGTAGCCGATGCCGATAACAATTAAGGCAACGCCGATATACAGGCTAAGTGCCATAAGGCTTACCATCGGGTTTATCCAAACATAAATACCGAGCGCGACGGTTAAGATTCCGGCAAGTAAGTGCCATATTCCCACGCAGCAGGCGGGTTTGTTTTGAGTGTTAAATTCAACCATTTCTTTCTCCTTTGAAAATGTTCTGAGGTTAATGTAGTGTTTGGAAAAGTGTTTTTCCAGTGTTGACATAGTCTAAAGGCGAGATTAAAAATATTAATGCCGTGATTATTTTTAAGGCGGATAATTTTTTTACAAAGGAGAAGTTTTATGAATAAAAAAATTTTAGCATTAACTGCGGCATTCTTAATCGGTGTATCCGGCGCGGCAATGGCAAAATGTGACTGCGAAGGATGCATGGGTAAAAATATGATGCAAAAAGCCGGCGGATTTGTGCAAGGCGATATGCAAATTTCAACCGTTAAAGCGGCTATGGATATGAAAGACGACGCTATGGTCAGCTTGAAGGGTAATATTGAAAAACAGATTAAAAAAGACAAATATATGTTCAAAGACGCTACCGGCAGTATGGTGGTTGAAATTGATAAAAAAGTGTGGAACGGGCAGACCGTTTCACCGGCCGACACTGTTATTTTAACCGGTGAAATTGATAAAGATTTTGATAAGGCAAAACTTGAAGTTGACACCTTAACTAAGGTAAATAAATAAACAAACTCCCCCTGAAAGAACTTGCTCTTTCAGGGGTTTTTGTGTGCGTTTTGCATTGTATCAGTAGTGTTTTATCATTTTATACAAATCTTCTTTCATATTATCGGTTGCACAAAAATGATGAATGCCAAAGTCTTCTATTGCATTATCAATGTTGTATGACGAGAAATTATATATCAGTGCTTTACGTGTCAATGCTTCTAAAAACTCAGCATATTCTGTAGGTATACTATTGCGGCAAAGTGGAACTGTACCATAGACGACCTGTTCAATATATCGGTTGGTTTAAATTGACCAGTTGGAGGCATAAAAAAAGCCGGAGAAATCCGGCTTTTAGGGTTTTAAAATGTTTTAATTTTGCGGGTTATATTGATACGGATCGGCTTTTTCTTTGCCATGATATACATCAGAGGCTTCGTCAAAGCGTTCGCCCAAACGAGATTTTAATTTACCTGCGCTGCCTTCGGTATCAGAAATTTGTTTAGAAATTTCAGTTCCGGTGTCAGTGGTGTAGCCTTTAATCCAATTCCACTGATTTTCAGGGGTGATGCCATAGCCGAACCACATAATTAAAACAGCAATGCCGATTAATCCGATTAAATAAATTATAGCCTTCATTTTAAGCTCCCATAAAATATTAAAGA
>CALETM010000050.1 GCA_937920765.1 uncultured Alphaproteobacteria bacterium
CGATTTAATTTAAAATAGATGTTTATAACTTACAATAGGGGTTTATCTCTTGTTGTTGACGTTATATAAAAAATCTATGAAAAATTTTATAGATACATACACTGTTTCACGTGAAACATACCAAAAACTTGAACAACTTGTGGCTCTTTTAAACGAGTGGCAGGCTAAGTTTAATTTGGTAAGCAATAATTCTTTGCCTGATGTTTGGCAAAGACATATTGAGGATTCTGCTCAACTTTTCAAATATTTAAATAATCAAGTTGATTCTGTTTATGATGTGGGGAGCGGGGCCGGATTTCCGGCTTTGGTGCTTGCTGTTATGGCACAAGAACAATATCCGCGCTTAAAGTTTACATTAATTGAAAGTATAACTAAAAAAACACTGTATTTAAATGCTGTTAAAACAGTGCTCAACTTAAATAATGTAACTATATTAAATAAAAGAACCGAAGATTTAAAGTTGCCGCCGGCTGATGTTATAACGGCGCGGGCAGTTGCCTCATTGGATAAGCTTTTGGGGTATGTTTTTAAGTTTACAACCCGTCAAACCAAACTTATTTTTCCAAAGGGCAAAAGCTATCGTGAAGAACTTGATGCCGCCGCTAAAATGTGGAATTTTAAGCTTGAAGTTTGTAAAAATGAAACTTCTGAAGACGGTGTTGTTTTGTTGCTTGAAAATTTAAGGAGAAAGTCAAAATGAAAGTAATCGCGGTTGCAAACCGAAAAGGCGGTGTCGGTAAAACCACCACGGCAATTAATATTGCAACAGCCATGGCGGCTATCGGCAAAAAAGTATTGGTGCTTGACCTTGACCCGCAAGGCAACGCTACCACTTCTATGGGGGTAGATAAGCGTAAATGCGAGTATTCGTCATATGATGTTTTAATCAATAATATCAATCCGGAACTTGCAATTAAATCATGTGAAATACCGGATTTTTACATTTTGCCGTCAAAGCCTGAACTTGCCGGAGCTGAAATTGAACTTATAGATGTTGAAAAACGCGAATTTGTATTGCGCCGCGCTTTAATGACTTTAACCGGTAAATATGATTATGTTTTAATAGACTGTCCGCCGTCATTAAACTTAATCACCATTAATGCTTTGGTTGCCGCTAACTCCGTAATTATTCCGCTGCAGTGCGAATTTTTAGCGCTTGAAGGCTTAACCGATTTGGTTAAAAATATTAATCAGATAAAGAAAGTCTTTAATCCGATGCTTAAAGTGCAGGGTATTGTTTTAACAATGTTTGACCGCCGCAACAATCTAAGCGCCATGGTAGAAAAAGATGTTCGTCAGTATTTCGGCGAGTTGGTATACCAAACTGTTATACCAAGAAGCGTGCGAATATCTGAGGCGCCGTCGCACGGCAAACCGATTCTTATTTATGATTTTAAGAGCGTGGGCGCGCAAGCGTATATCAATTTAGCCAAAGAAGTTTTAAAGCGTGAAAAGGAGATATAGTTATGGCCATAAATAATAAACATGGTTTAGGGCGCGGTTTAGGCGCTTTGCTTGGAGATGATTCTCTTGATTTAAATATTGATGATTTTTCAGCCGAACAGAAGCAGGCGGTGAAAACTTTGCCGATTAATCAGCTTGAGGCCGGAAAATTTCAACCGCGCCAAACTTTTGATGATGAAGCTATCAATGCCTTAACGCAGTCGGTAAAAGAAAAAGGTATTTTGCAGCCGATTTTGGTTCGTAAAAAAAACGACAAGTACGAAATTATTGCCGGTGAAAGACGTTTCCGCGCCGCTCAAAAAGCAGGATTAACCGAAGTTCCGGTTATTGAAAAAAATCTGGCCGACAATGAGGTGCTTGAAGTTGCTTTGGTTGAAAATATTGTTCGTCAAAATTTAACGGCTCTGGAAGAAGCCGCCGGATTTGATAAGCTTATTAAAGATTTTAACTATACTCAGGAAAAACTGTCTTCCGTGGTTGGTAAATCGCGCAGTTATATTGCTAATACTTTACGTCTTTTATCGCTTCCTGATGGTGTTAAGTTGTTGTTAAATAACGGAAAATTAACCGCCGGACATGCCCGTGCATTGGTTGGGTTAGAGCGGGCAGAAGAGCTTGCTCAAAAAATCGTCGCTGAGGGCTTAAATGTGCGTCAAGTTGAGGAATTGGTCGCAAAACTAAAGGATTCCTCTCCAGAGGCAAAAAAAGTGCCTTTAAATAAAAAAGCCCAAAAAGTTAAAGATTCTGAACTGATTGAAATTGAAAAAGGCTTAACCTCTCGCTTTGGAGTTAAAGTTCAAATCAATAATTCCAAAAATGGCAAAGGTAAAATTGTCCTTTCGTATAACAATCTTTCGGAGCTTGAATCGCTGCTTGAAAAATTTGAAGGCTAATTAACGGGCAACAAAAAATCCTCTTTAAGAATTTTCTTAAAGAGGATTTTTTTAACAAGCAAGTTTTTTCGCCATATCGGTTAATTCTGTTTCGGTTAAGTCAAATCCGCTCTGAATCCATTTTTGTTTTAATAAGGCAAGGGTTGCTCCGATTTTGGCATTATCTTCAATGCCCAAACCAATCAAATCTGCGCCGCTTACCGGAAATTCAGGAGTTTCAGCTTTTTCTATTTTTGCAAAAAGTTCGTTAACAGGCAAATTCGGTAAATTATTTTTAGCGGCATAAAACAAAATTTTATCTTTGCAAAATTCCTTACCATACAGATATATAATTTTTTGCAAATAGCCGTCATCGGTCAACAAGTCGCCGTTGATATTGAATTTTGCCCAGTTTACCAAACGGTTTTTATTTTCTTTAGACATATGTAACCGCATGGCCAGATTTTCAGCCAGTGTTTCATCGGGAAAATACATTACGTATAAACGCCGTAAAGCCGATGCTTCTAAGTTGTTTTTAATTATAATGTCTGATAAGTTCTGCAAAGTGCTCAAATTTTTTGAAACCGGTAAAATATAGCTTAAAATATCATTTTCGAACATAATTTGCAAAGTGTTTACCACATTCGGGGTAAGTAAAATTTTAGCAAGTTCATCGCGTACTTGCTCAATGGCAACATTTTTCAATAAGTCACGATTTTCCACACAAGCCTTTAAAGACTTTAAATCGGGGCTCCCTTTGCCGAAAATGGAATAAAATCTGAAAAAGCGCATAATGCGTATCGGTTGTTCTTTAATTTGTTGTTCGGCATTGCCGATAAAGCGAATAATTCCGTTTTCGAGGTCGGCAATACCGTTGTAATAATCAAAAACGTTGCCGTGTTCGTCGGCATAAACCGCATTAATGGTCAAGTCGCGTTTAGAAGCGTCGGCATTCCAATCGTCGGTAAAAGCAAAGTCAGAATTTAGTTTATAACCGGTGCGCTCCTTGTAAAGCGATGAAACGGCAATAATTTTATTGTTGATAATAACGCCGGTAGTGGCGAATTTTATACCGATTGGAACAGTTTTTAATCCGGCGTCCTGACAGGCTTCAACTAATTCATCGGGAGTTAGGTCGGTTGCCAGATCAACATCAAAGCCTTTTAAGCCGGCTAAAACATCGCGCACTGCGCCGCCGACAAAACGTAAGACTCCGCCGTGGTCATTTACGGTTTTAAATAGTTTTAATATTGCTTTATCGGTAATAATTTTATTAACGTCTAAAAACTCAGTCCGGATCATTTAAAAAGCCTCCGAAAAAATTAAATGTTT
>CALETM010000051.1 GCA_937920765.1 uncultured Alphaproteobacteria bacterium
GCATGGACTCGTAAATATTGCAAAAAAAAAACGCGAGCTAAAATCTTCTCAAAACCAACTTTTTGAAATATTGCACCGACGACCTCACTTGTTTGCGCGACTTAACCATGGACGATATTTACACTTTATGCACCAATCATATTGGCGCAAACGACTCATTGTTTTCATATGCTTTTGATTAAAATCAGAGTTGTGAGGCGTAAAAATCCCATAACTTTTCTTGCTCGCTGATGTTATTATTAACTTCAGCGAGTTTTTTATTGAGCTCCGCATAGTCAATATTCCCGCCGGAAGCAAGCTGTTCTTCAACATCATGCTGTTGCCAATAAAGCTCGTCCAAAGCGGCCTCAGTTTGCTTAATTTTAACCTGCAAAGTGCTTTTAGACATCTTTTTTTCTTTAACCGGACATGCTTTCTGCCTAGGTTTCAGCTCATTTTTATCTGTTTTTTCATTAAGCAAAAAATTGCGATAATCTTCCAAATCGCCGTCATACTTTTTACAAGTGCCATCACGCACAATCCACAAATCATCAGCCACACATTGTAACATATAAAAATCGTGCGTAATTAAAATTACTGAGCCGGTATAGCGATTAATGGCATCAATCAAAGCCTCGCGCCCTTTTAAGTCCAAGTGATTGGTCGGTTCGTCCAAAATCAGCAACTGCGGTTTCGGTAAACAAATTTCCGCCAACAGCAGCCGCACTTTTTCACCGCCCGAAAGCGATGATATTTTAGTAATCGCCTTTTCTGCCTCAAGCCCGAATCCGGCCAAATAAGTACGAATCTTGGCTTCAGCTTTATCCGGCATTAAAGCGGTTAAATATTCCACCGGAGTTTTATCTGCCGGCAGAGCCTCGTTTTGATCTTGATTAAAATACCCTACCCGCAGTTTTGGTGATTTAAACACCGTTCCGGTAAGCGGCTTTAAAGCGCCGGAAATAAGTTTGGCCAGCGTTGATTTACCGTTACCATTGCGCCCAAGCAATCCGATACGCTCGTTTTCAACCAAATTCATATTAACTTTGCTCAAAACCGGCACATTGTTATAGCCTACCGCCACATCTTCAAGCTTCAAATAAGGCGAAGGCAGATTATCAGTATCCGGAAAGTTAAACACATCTTTTTTATCGGGAACAAACTGCAGCTGCTCGCCCATTTTTTTAATCATTTTAATGCGGCTTTGCGCTTGTTTGGCCTTGGTGGCCTTATAACGGAATCTGTCAACAAAGGCCTGCAAATGCGCGCGTTTTTCTTCATCTTTTTGAATTTGACGCTTTAAATTTTCAGCCTTTAGCGCGTATGTAGCCTGAAATGTTTGATAATTTCCATGGTACAACACCAGCTTTTTGTGTTCAAAATTTAAAATCGCCTCGCAATTATTGTTCAAAAAACTTTTATCATGGCTGATAATCAATAATGTACCGCGATATTTTTTTAAATAGCTTTCAAGCCAAACCGTTGCCTCCCAATCAAGATGGTTAGACGGCTCATCAAGCAACAAAATATCTGAATTTTGAAACAAAGCGCCGGCCAAAGTCAAGCGCATGCGCCAGCCGCCGGAAAAGTCATGTATCGGACGGGTAAAATCTTCCTGCTTAAAACCCAATCCGTGCAAAATGGCGGCAACTCTGCCTTCTGCCGAATCTGATTCCAGCAAGCGCAAATGCTCATGAATATCGGCAAGCTCGCTTTCATCTGCCGTAATCGATTTTTCACGATAATATATCAATGGTTTGTTTTTGCTTAATACAAACTGCAAAATCGGCACCGAGGTATCGGCAATTTCTTGCTCGGCAAAGGCGATAATCGCATTTTTCGGCGTTTCAATTTTGCCTAAAAACGGCTCAATTTGCCCAAGAATTGCTTTAAACAAAGTGGATTTTCCACAGCCGTTGTCACCGATAATTCCCACTTTTTGCCCATCGGCAATTTGGCAGGAAGCGCCATCTAAAAGCTCTTTGCCCGCCACCATCAATGTTATGTTATTAATTTGTATCATATCGTGCTCATTTATTAAAAAAAGAGGCTTTAAATTAAAACCTCTTTTTATGGTCGGGACGAGAGGATTTGAACCTCCGGCTTCTTGCACCCCATGCAAGCGCTCTACCAGGCTGAACTACGTCCCGTTATGTGAATAAAACTCATAATAATCTTTGGTGCAAGCAGCCTCCGGCTTCTTGTCTTGCTTCGTAAAGCTCGTTTTATAAAAACTCGCTAACTCCGCTTCACTTTTCATCAAAATACACAGTTTATTTTTTATTGCAAGTATTTTTTTATCTTGTTGGTCATTGTGATAAATTATTTGCTTTTCTTACTTCTTTATGTTACTTCTTCTTCAACTTATAACCACTAAACAAAAGGTGTAAATATGAAAGTTGGAATTATCGGTACCGGATATGTCGGGTTGCCTACCGGAGTTGGTCTGGCAGAGCTTGGTCATAATGTTATTTGTATTGATAAAGACGAAAACAAAATCAGCGCGCTGCAAAACGGGCAAATTACTTTGTATGAAGAAGGTTTGGAAGAGCTTTTGCGTAAAAATTTCAAATCAGGCAAAATTAAATTTACTACCTCAATGCAGCAAGGTATTGCCGATGCTGATGTGGTTTTAATTGCCGTCGGCACGCCCCCTCACCCCGTTACCAAAGCCGCAGATATGCAATACATATATGCCGCGGCGGAAGAGCTTGCTCATTATTTAACCGGCTATACGGTTGTGGCGGTTAAATCAACTGTTCCGGTCGGAACCGGCGATGAAGTTGAAGCAATTATCCGGAAAAACAACTCCAAAGCTGATTTTGACGTTATCTCCGTGCCGGAATTTTTGCGTGAAGGCTATGCGGTTAAAGACTTTTTTAACCCTGATCGCATTGTTATCGGCACCGAATCGGAACGCGCAAAATCAACAATGGCTGAATTATATGCCTCTTTTGCCGACAAAACCACGATTTTATATGTAAAGCGCCGCTCGTCTGAAACCATTAAATACGCATCAAACGCTTTCTTAGCGGTTAAAATTCATTACATCAACGAAATGGCTGATTTTTGCGAACAATCAGGCGCTGATATCAGCGAGGTCGCCAAAGGTATGGGACTCGACACTCGTATCGGCAACCGCTTTTTGAACGCCGGCCCCGGATACGGCGGCAGTTGTTTTCCGAAAGACACTATGGCTATGGCATATATGGCGCGCCAAAACGGCGTTAATATGACGCTTATTGAAGATGTTATTAAAGAAAACGCCAACCGTAAAAAGAAAATGGCTCATCGAATTTTAGAAGCAGTTAAAGATATACCGAATGCCAAAATTGCGGTTTTGGGTTTGGCTTTCAAAAACGGCACTGATGACTGCCGTGAAAGTCCGGCGATGGAAATTATCAACGAACTGCTCCGCTTTAATGCCGATATCACTGCTTTTGACCCGCAGGCCATGAAAAACGCCAAGCATTTACTCGGCGAACAGATTAAATTTGCCGATGACATGTATAGTGCGCTTCAAAATGCCGATGTGGTGGCAATTTTAACCGAATGGCCGGAATTTAAAGAGCTTGATTTACATAAAACCGCCAAATTATTGCGTCATAAAAACATTGTTGACTGCCGCAATTTGCTAAACAAAAATCAAGTTTCCGAATTGGGCTTTAATTACTCTTGCATTGGTTATAACCATGCATTTAACGCAAACAAAAGCAAAAAAGCCGCGTAAAATGCCGCAAAGTTTTAATCCGGTTATTTTTCCGGAAACAAAATTTTTAATTATCGGCACCATGCCAAGCGAAGCTTCCTTAAAAGCTCAAGAATATTACGCTTTTAAGCAAAATGCGTTTTGGAAAATTGTGGCGGATATTGCAGGTTGCCCGCAAACGGATAATTATGAGCAAAAACTTAATATGCTGCAAAAAATTAAGGCCGGATTATGGGATAACCTGCAACATTGCGAGCGTGAAGGTAGTTTGGACAGCAATATCCGCAATGAATTTCCTAATGATTTTACAAGTTTATTGCAAAACAACCCGCAAATTAAAAAACTTTTGTTTAACGGGCAAAAATCACTGGCCTTTTTCAAAAAATATCATAGCGATTTATTAAAAAAATACTATTTTGCGGTATTGCCTTCAACCAGCCCTGCCAATGCGTCCATAAATTATCAAAACAAACTTGCAAGTTGGAAAGCGGCCTTAACGGATTAACCAATATTAATTCCGCTTATGTGATAGTTCATAAAATACAACTTATACACACCCCGGACTCGTAAATATTGCAAAAAAAAAACGCGAGCTAAAATCTTCTCAAAACTAA
>CALETM010000052.1 GCA_937920765.1 uncultured Alphaproteobacteria bacterium
GATTAGAAACCACCCATACCGCCCATGCCGTTCGGCATACCGGCACCGGCTTCGCCGCAGTGGCATTCTTTAGCCGGAACTTCGGTAACCATGGCCTCGGTTGTAATGAGTAAAGCACCCACCGAAGCAGCATCTTGCAAAGCGGTACGAACAACTTTGGTCGGGTCAACAATACCGGCTTTAATCATATCGGTATACTCACCTTTCTGCGCATTGTAACCATAGTTGGTATCATTGCTTTCAAGCAATTTGCCGACAATAACCGCACCGTCAACACCGGCATTTTCGGCAATCTGACGAATAGGAGCCTGAATAGCTTTGCGGATAATATCAACGCCAACTTTCTGATCCTGATTTTCCGGAGTTAATTTATCCAAAGCCTTGGTAGCGTAAAGTAAAGCAACACCACCTCCGGCAACTACGCCTTCTTTAACTGCGGCGCGAGTTGCATTCAAGGCATCGTCAATACGGTCTTTCTTTTCTTTAACTTCAACCTCAGAAGAACCGCCGACACGCAAAACTGCAACACCGCCTGAAATTTTACCCAAACGTTCTTGCAATTTTTCGCGGTCATAATCTGAACTTGTACCTTCGATTTCTTTTCTGATTTGAGCGGCGCGGGCTTCAATCAAATCTTTTTTACCGGCACCGTCAATAATAGTGGTATCATCTTTGGTAATTTCAACCTTTTTAGCAACACCGAGCATATCCAAGGTAACATTTTCGATTTTCATACCAAGCTCTTCGGAAACAACCTGTCCGCCGGTTAAAATGGCCATATCCTGCAACATGGCTTTACGACGATCGCCGAAGCCCGGAGCTTTAACCGCGCAAACTTTCAATCCGCCGCGGATTCTGTTGACCACCAAAGTTGCCAACGCTTCGCCTTCAATATCTTCCGCCACAATCAGCAAAGGACGACCTGATTGCACAACGGCTTCCAAAACCGGCAACAGCGGTTGCAATGACGAAATTTTTTGATCATAGAACAAAATGTACGGATTGTCATATTCGCAACTCATTTTGTCCGGATTGGTAACAAAATAAGGCGACAAATAACCGCGGTCAAACTGCATACCTTCAACAACATCTAATTCGGTATCCAAACCCTTGGCGTCTTCAACCGTAATAACGCCGTCATTGCCGACCTTTTCCATTGCGCGAGCCAAATATTCGCCGATACTGGTATCGCCGTTGGCTGAAATGGTTCCGACCTGAGCAATTTCTTCAGAAGTTTTAATTTCTTTGGAGCGTGATTTAACATCATTAACCACCGCTTCAACCGCCATATCAATACCGCGTTTCAAATCCATCGGATTAATACCGGCGGCAACGGCCTTGCAACCTTCTTTAATAACAGCTTCTGCCAAAACGGTTGCGGTTGTGGTACCGTCACCGGCTTTATCGGCGGTTTTTTGCGCAACTTCTTTAACAAGTTGTGCGCCCATATTTTCAAACTTATCGGCAAGTTCAATTTCTTTGGCAACCGAAACGCCGTCTTTGGTGATTTTCGGAGCGCCGTAAGATTTATCTAACATAACGTTGCGGCCTTTAGGACCCAAAGTTACTTTAACGGTTTTTGCCAATTTTTCAACACCGCGCAACATTTTGCTGCGAGCATCGCTGCCAAATTCAATATCTTTTGCTGCCATAATTACTTATCCTTTCTTATTCTACAATTGCCAAAATATCTTCTTCACGAATCATCAAACGACTTTCACCGTCAACTTTAACTTCCGTGCCGGCATATTTACCGAACAAAACGCGGTCGCCTTCTTTAACCATCATCGGCACAATTTTGCCGTCAGGAGCAACGCGTCCGGTTCCAACAGCTTCAACCACCCCTTCCGAAGGTTTTTCTTTAGCTGTATCCGGAATAATGATTCCGCCATGTGTTTTGGTAACTTCGTCAACGCGGCGAACCAAAACTCTGTCATGTAAAGGTTTAATTTTCATTGTACAATCCTCATATAAGTTTTTCACTAATGCTTTAGTTAGTGTTTGCAAACAAGCTTGTCAAGAAGCGCGACATAAAAAATTAACCAATAACAGATGTTTTATTTTATTCCTTGCAAAGTTTGCAAAAATTATTATTGTAAAAGTATACGTCAACCAGTAAGGATTACAAATTATGTATCGATTAATAATTGCCGTTTGTTTATTTGCCTTAACATCGCCTGCTTTTGCCGCCGAACCGGCTGCCGCGCCTGCCCCCGAACCGACTGCCGCACTTGCCCCTGAACCGCAAAAAGCGGTTATACTTAAACCGACTGAAAGCGACATTGAAGCGCAACTGAAAAACGCTACCGTTGCCTCATTGGAAGAATTAAAAAAACAAAATTTTGACTTTAACGCTCAAGATTCTAACGGCAACACTCCTTTATTTTATTTGTTGACCCGCAACCGCAATCTTGAAACCGCTATTAAAGCCATTGAGTTGGGAGCCGATGTCAATACTCCGACCAAATCAGGCATTTTACCGATTAATATTCCGACATCTAAAGCTAACGAGTTGCAACTGCAGATTATTATGATGCAGGCCATGGGGCTTGATTTAAATGACCCTGAAGTGCAGGAAAAAGTGCAGGAAAAACTTTTTCATGAAATGGAACGCATGTTCAAAATGGCGCAAATGCTGATTGAAAAAGGCGCTGACATTAATCAGGAAGGAGCGCTCGGAACACCTTTAATGAACGCCGCCACCAACGCTTGGAATTATGAAATTGCCAAAATGCTGATTGAAAAAGGCGCCAACGTAAACGCTCAAGATAAAAACGGCAAAACCGCGCTGTTTTATGCCTCCGCCAGCAATAATGATGATGTTGCCGTCTTGTTGTTAAAATCAGGCGCCGATGCCGATATTAAAGATAATAACGGCAAAACCTACCTTGAAATTGAGCGTTTAGACGTGGAAACCGCATTATAAAATAATATATTTACGATGTTGCGGTTAATATCCGTAAAATTTAATAGATTCTTTAGAAAAGTAAGCATACAATAATGCCATAAATACCCATACCCTAATTCTTGGTATGGGTATAATAAACTTTATAAGGATTGTATTATGCTAAAAATAAATCAGTTATTTAAAGCCTGTCTCTTATACACATCTCCGAGCCCACGAGACGCTACGCTAT
>CALETM010000053.1 GCA_937920765.1 uncultured Alphaproteobacteria bacterium
TAACCAATTTTTAAGATTGTTTATATAATCTGATTTTAAAGGCTGGCTTTTAAGGGAGAATTTAAAATGTTTGGCAAGCTTATTTACGGGCAGTTTTCATTAAAAGAAACATTTTGGAAATATGGTTTTTTGGGAATTTTTGCTTGTTCTTTGGTAACTAAAATTTTTAAAATGTTTTTACTCAAGCAATTAAAAGGTATTTCACTCGGTACATATTATACGCACTATTTTTCACCGCTTAATATGGATAATACCATGTTGTTTTTAACTATTGGCTATTTTGTTTGCGCGTTTGCATTAAGTGTTTACTCTATTATGGTATTATTCGGAGTATGGCGCAGCGCGGCAGAATATGATAAAAGCGTTTGGATGCGCCATATTGCTAAAGTTATGATTTTGGCGATAATTTATTTTGGTCTGAAATTTGGCTTGTAAGGCGGCAGAGATGAAAAAAGTTTTGTTATTTTTAGTTTTAATATTGTTAAACGCATGTGTTGTATCCGGTGATTTTCCGGAACGCAGAAATCGTTTGCACGATTTGGGGCGAGATGAAGCTTATTGTCAAAAGAATCCGGATAAATGCGTTGACGGAGTTCCATGGTAGTAATGACTATGTAATAAAAAATCCGGCTTATATGCCGGATTTTTTATGTTAGTGGGCTGCTTTGTATTTTTTCTTATCATGCATAAATTTTATAATTCCAAGCGGAATAGACAAGGCATACAAGCCGGTCATTGTTCCTAAAGTTATCCATGGCTGTGAAAGCATAAAATGAATAAATAAGGTTACAAGCAGCATTAACGGCAAAAACATATAAGTTTGAACCTTCAGCTTTTTTAATGAAATAGTCGGAATGCGGCTAACCATTAAAAAGGCGACCAGAAACATCAAAATACTGCAAAAAGTATTTGAGCGCAAAATCGCCTCACTTTCCGGAAAATCAAAAGTGATAAGTATTGGCATGATGGCCAAAGCAGCCGCTGCCGGCGCCGGAACACCGACAAAATAATGCGACCAATATTCAGGTTGATTGTTATCTTCAAGCATAGTGTTAAACCGCGCCAAGCGCATAGCCATACCCATAGCAAACAACAGGCAGAAGAACCAACCGAATTTAGGCAGGTCAAATAAAGTCCATTGATACATTAAAATAGCCGGAGCAACGCCAAAACTTACAAAGTCTGATAATGAATCAAGTTCGGCGCCGAATTTTGAAGAGGCTTTTAAAAAGCGGGCAACGCGGCCGTCAAGACCATCAAACAAAGCGGCTAAAAAAATGCAGATAACGGCTTTTACCCAATCATCTTGCACGGCGTAGCGGATAGATGTTACGCCGGAGCACAATGCCATCATGGTTACCATGTTCGGCGCTAATTTGCGGAACGGAACCTCAGTTAATTTTTGTTTTGAAAACAAAAGTTTGTTATTAAGTTTTTTCATTATTTGATATCTCCTTCAACACGCGGAGCATCTGATTTAAGGTTTGCTAAAACGGTTTCGCCGGCAACCATGGTTTGCCCGACGCATACTTGCGGTTCAATATCGGTCGGCAAATAAACATCTAAACGCGAGCCAAAGCGGATAAGACCGAATCTTTCGCCTGCCTGATATGTTTGACCTTCTTTGGCAAAGCAAACAATGCGGCGGGCAATTAATCCGGCAATTTGCACAAAAGCAATTTCTTTGCCGCATTCGGTACGCATAGCCAAAAGCTGACGTTCATTGTCTTTGCTGGCTTTATCAAGGGTGGCGTTAAAAAATTTACCTTTAATATAAGCCAAACGTAAAATTTTACCGGTTGCGGGAGCGCGGTTTACATGTACGTTAAAAACGCTCATAAAAATACTGACACGATTGAAAGTTTTATTATTTAATCCGAGTTCTTCAGGTCCGGTAACGCGGGTTATCATCTGCACAACACCATCAGCCGGAGAAACAACTACATCTTTAATTTGCGGAGTAACACGGTCAGGATCGCGGAAGAAGTAGTAACACCAAATGGTTAAAACCAAGCCGATAACTCCGAGTGGAAGCCAAATAATTGCCAATAACGCGGTTATGGCAGCAAAAATACTGATAAAACGCCAACCTTCATTGTTGATGTTGGGAAAAATGTATCTTTGCAAAGACATATCAATTTTTTTCATCAAAAGACCTTTCTGTTAAAAACCAAAATACCGAAACGCTGTTTCTGCCGTATTTAGGTTAAGTTGTTACAATAACAAAGACAGAAAACCACAAAATTAAAAAAAATACAAGTTTTATGTTGCATTTATAAAAATATATGGTTATAAGTATGCTCATAAAAATTATGCGCTTGTGGCGGAACAGGTAGACGCTGCAGACTTAAAATCTGTTGGAGGCAACTCCGTGCCGGTTCGATTCCGGCCTAGCGCACCATTTAGAAAGGCTTATAAAGCAACGGCTTATGAGCCTTTTTTGTTTTTAAATTTCAATATTTCAAAACAGACTTTCAGACTTTTTCAGAGTCTGATTTCAGACTTTTTTATAAGTTCGCAATTCTAAACTTATGCATCATGAACGACTTGCAAGTTTAGTTTGTGTATCATTTTTGAACTTAAATGACAGCAATTCACAGAAAGTCATGTCTTTTTGTTACACCACTTTGCCGACGGCAGTAAAGAGGTTGTTTCCAAAATGGAAATAACCTCACAATAACCTCGCAAAAAAAACAACACCGGCGCGAACGCTACCGGTGTTGCTACAATGAAAATATTACAGGAATACCTGCAATATGTATTTTAACTTATAGTCGGCTCGTTTTCAGCTGTCAAGTTATCGTTGACAGGTTGTAAATTAAATTCAGTATGGTTCGGGTAGAATTGCCCGCAATATTCAGCTGTGTGTTGTTCGGCATACTCGTCTGGTATTTTGTTATCCAATACAACGAGATTGCCGTTTTTATCCTTAGCGGTAAGTTGATACATTATTTTACTCCTTATGCTGCCTGATGTTCAATAAGTTTGGTTATTGCCGCTTTTGCCATTTGGCTGTTACGTGGCAAATAGGTTTCAAGAATCCGTCGGCAAGTGTCTATTTTATGGCCGGAAACAGCAGAGATTTGTGCTTCCGTGCAATTAGCTTCGGCAAGTCTAACGATTGCCGTGCGCCGTAAATCCATAAATTTACAACGACTTGCTTCCGGAATTTTTTTGCAGACCTCTTTACGGACCTCATCAAAACGATGCGTAAAGGCGTCTTGCGTATATGGTTTGTTAACTTTATCGTCCATAATAATTAAGCCAGTATCTTTTTTTATACCGGCAAGGCGATCCGCTAAAAGCGGGTGCGCCGGAACAGAAATATAAGCGCGGGTTTTATTTTGTTTTACGAAAAATAAACCGCCGCGATAATCTTCCCACCTTAATTTTAATATATCGGCTTCACGTTGAGCGATAAAAGCACCGAGCATTATTGCCGTGCCAACGTTATAATATCCCAAGCGGTCAGCAGTTGCGATAAATTCAGCAACCTCTTCCGGCGTCCAAACAACACTGCGCGGAGCTAATTCGGCGAGCCCCGGTTTAGATGCAGGGTTTATTTGTAAATCTCCCATAGATACAGCAAAACCGAGCAATAGACGCAATACGCGTATTGTGGCGTTTGCCTTCCACGCGGATTTTTCCGCTAATTTTTCCCATAAATTTCTTACCGCTTTGCGAGTTATTCCTTCAAGCGGAACTTGGCCGCCCCATTTTTCTATAATAGATAAGCGGTAATCATAATCACGTTTTGTTTTTGCGCCCAATTTACGGTATTCGTTAGAATTCGTATAGGATTTAATCAAAGAAGATAAACTATTTACGGTCGGAACGCTATTTACTTCTGCTTGACCTGCGCGCCATGCATCAACCTCGGCATTGATTTTTTCGGCTTCAGCTATCGCCGCTTCCAGTGTATCTGGAAGACAACGACATCTCCAACCGACCCGACGAAGGGCTGTTGACGGCTGCCAATAATAGGACGAACCTCTTTTAATTAAATGTCTAACTTTTATCTTTGCCATATTAATACCATATCAGTTTGAAACGGTTAAGCCATGTGTTTTTTTAACGTTACTTTGCTTTTTTACCGCTTTTACAAAACCCAAAAGAGTTTCACTATCAGCAAGTTTGTGAAGCTCTGTTAAAAGTTCAATATCTGTTTGCCCTATAATTTCACCATATTGTTTTACATTCGGCATAAACCAAGATACCGGAGCATCAAGCACGCGGCAAATTTCTGCCAATATTTCAACAGATACGGAGACAGCACCGCGTTCATATCCGGAAAGGGCTTGCTGCGTAATTTTTAATTTTGCAGCCAAAGTCCGTTGGCTCATAGCCGCCCCTTTTCTTGCGAGAACAATTTTTTTACCTAATGTCTTTTTAAAATCAGTCATTTAATACCTCATAATGCTGCCGCATTGGCGGCAAGCAGTTTTTCATAAGCAGAACCCGGATTGTTATCATTTAAGCGATAACGAGGACTAATATGCTGGTTAAACCAAACATCAACTTCGGCTTCCGACCATTGTAAATTATAACCGTTTGTCTTTATTGGCTGCGGAAAACCCTGCGAATGGTTCAATTCACGGTAACGCTTATATAACCAAGATACACTACGACCGAATTTTGTTGCCACTTCATCAGGATTTATAAATCTGTTTGTCATTGTTTTACTGACCTGTATTGTTGTTTTTGAACAATACAAATAAAACATATACAAAATAAAATGTCAACAAAAATTTTAATATAAAAAATGAGTAACTA
>CALETM010000054.1 GCA_937920765.1 uncultured Alphaproteobacteria bacterium
TCGGAGATGTGTATAAGAGACAGGTACATTCAGTTTGACTACAAACAATACCATCCGGCAACATTCCCATTTTATATAGTAATTTACCATATGATGTGGAGTTACCATTTTGAATATGGGGTAACCGCTCATACAGTGACAGTACATTATTTATCAGCATGTTAACAGCCTCGGAATGTTTGTTGAGTTTATACTTCATCATTGCTTTAGAGTAACCGGCAATCGCCCCGACGGATAAGACCCCGATAATTGCCAGAACGCCGAGCATTTCGACCATAGACCTTCCATTTTCTGATTTCATAATAAAAATCCTCTCAAATTGTTGCATTTGAAAAGATTTTAGCTCGCGTTTTTTTTTTGCAATATTTACGAGTCTATGCTGTGCATAAGTTGTATAGATAAACTATAAGCGTATACTTTATCAAAGTATACGCTTATAATTCAAATTGCGGTAACAAAAATATAACCGTCACAAATACACAAAAGTTTTACGGCAATCGGCTGTTGCGGTAACGGGCGAGGCGGTTCGTTTTTTAACAACACTTGCGTTTCTTTAAGACCTGTTTTCACAACCCCTGAAACATAATGTTCGTTTTTATATATGAACATATCGCAAGGTTCCATCAGGTAAACCGTATCGGGTTCCAAAAACGTGTTCGGCAGCCAACTTGCCCATCCCAGAAACATAAAAAAGTACACAAATATATATCCGAATATTGTCATACAATCAGCGTTTTGAATCGGAGTGACAATGTCATTAAGGAGTATATATAAGGTCACTGCCAATGCTTGAACAATAAATAATCCGTTCCATAAGCGCTTGCTTATGTGTCGATGAACTGCATTGCTTCCGTAAGCAATTGTTAAATTCAGCAAAATAATGAGTCCTAAAACAACTCTGGTTTCTATATGTCCGTTCATAATTACAATAGTTTAAGCGTTAATAATATTCTTTGTCATTAGAATATCTTGAAAGCTTTTCTTTTGCAATATAAAAAGATACCCTTACGTAAAAACGTAAGGGTATCTTCTAAAGTTAATCAAGTTATTCAACTTTTTGATAATTACTGATAGCAATAATATCACTGTCAGTTTTGTTGAATGAAACTTTGATTATTTTGGCAGACCAGCGGACTTCCGGTATGATGCTTGAGTAAGCATAAAAGGTTTTACCTTCCTGACCTTCCAAACGGAAGTAGTAAGCATTGCCTTCCTGAACTCTTTCAAGCACTTTGGCCTCAATGCTGATAACCGACTGAACGTCTGAAGTTTGGAACTTTACGCTCTTGTTTGCGTTTTCTTTATAAAAAGACGCAAGGTAAGAAGCTTTAGCTTCATCAAGCGTTGTTCCGTATCCCCAAACCGATTTGTCGTCAGCGCTGCAAAAGCCGTAATACTTAACTGTAAAGTCCTTGCTTGAAACATAGGTGCTGAAATAAGTTTTTAAGCCCTCGATATTATAAAATATCGGTTCCGTCAAACAAAGCACGCCCTGATTCATTTCAAGGTTCAAGTCAGTATTAGCTTCAAGCACTCGAGCAGCCTCTTGTTCAGATATGCCGGTGCGCTTAAAATACTTAGCGGCGCCGGTGCGGATATCTACCAACATGTACCCTTGGGTACCGATAGAATCGTTCTGAGCCTGAATGCCTACATAATAGTAGCACCCGTCCTCAGTCTGAACAATATCCATACCTTCGCAAGCGCGGAGCAGACCGTTTTTGTTGCTCCAGTGGATATAGCCGTTGATGTAGTCGCCCCAAGCATAGAGACGCTCATAAACAAGCCATTCCGGCTGAATGCAGTTGACAAAGCTAGGAGCCTCTTCCGGTGTGTACCAGTTGATTTCTCCGGTTTGCATGTCAACCACCGCAACTCCGGTTACTACCTGAGTAGACATTCCGACGGTGTTTTTTAATGTGGTAACCGGCGAAAACGGACGTCCGTTCTCATCAAGTTCCATATTAAAGTCATCAAGTAAAATTGACGCATAACCGTTAGAACGTAAGTGCCGCTCAAGGTTGCTGCCGAAATTAGCGCCGTTGGTGTAAACCAACCTGACCGGTTCGCCGTTTACCGCGGTGATAACGTATGCTTTATCCTCATCAGAGGCATCAACAAATACGTATGCCGGAGCGTATGGCTGTTTGGCCCATGTCAGAAATGTGCGGTGCTCAAGCGGAGCAACGTACACCAACTGGTCGGTATAGCAGATATGCACCTGCTTGCCATCGTTTGTGGTGGCGATAAAATCGCCGGTAAATGACTGCTTAGTCATCTCGCCAAGCTCATAGGTGTTTTTTAAGTCACCCATTTTAGTCAAGATAACACGCTCTGCCACTTGCGGGCTTACAGTGCACATCTTTTCTACCGGAATCGGAGAAACAATTTTCTCTTCATCGCTGTTTTCCACTACTTCAACCTGCAGCAAATTCTGCTGATACTTAGCGTGGAAAAGGTCCCACGTGTAAATACCGGCACAAATGAGCAGCACAACAGTCGCGATTGCAGTAATAAAGCCACCGAGCCACACCTTGTTTTCAAAGGGATAGTCAACCCGCGGCGCCGTAAAAGCCAGCATCAACCCCATAAAGAGTATCAACTCAAGATATATCGACGCCCACTTCCAGTAAAGCGTCGGCATAGCAAAGTAGTTAAGTAACATGAACACTCCGCCGATTACGACAGATAGTATGCTAATTCCTATCCACGTTGACTTTCTTTCCGGCTTTTCAACTAAAATGTTGAAAATGAAATACACCGCGGCTAAAACCATTGAAAATACGAAATATGTTGCCATAATCATATTGTTTGCGCTTTGAATAAGAGGTGCGCATGGAGTCCTTAGGTCCAACCTCACAATTATATTAATAAAAATTTATTTCTTAAAATTAATATTACCGGAAAAACGCCGTTTTGTCAATAAATGATAA
>CALETM010000055.1 GCA_937920765.1 uncultured Alphaproteobacteria bacterium
GGCTCGGAGATGTGTATAAGAGACAGGTTTTAAGCTGTATTTATTTAGGTGATGCTTTACACTACCATTAAACTTTTGAAAGGAAAAATAATGGAACCATTAGCTTATGTTTCTGCTGCCGCTTGCGCAATTTCTATGACTGTTGCCGCTTGGGGCGTTACCAAATTGTGGACAACCATGATTGACACCGTCGGCCGCAATCCGCAGGTTAAAAAAGAAGTTGATATTTACGGCTGGGCCGGATTTGCCGCTATTGAAGCAATTGCTTTGTACGCATTGGTTGTTGCTTTGGTTATTTTGACCGGTAAATAAATATGCCGCAACTTGACCCTTCAACATACATATCACAAATATTTTGGCTTATAATCACTTTTTTAAGCCTGTGGTTTGTTATGTCATGGTTTATTGTTCCGAAGATTGAAGACATTATTAAACAGCGCCGGCAAAAAATTGACGGCTATATTCAAAAAGCTGAAAGTATTAATCAGCAGGCGCTGCAATCTTTGGAAAAATATCAAAAAGCTCTTAACAAGGCTAAATCAGAAGCTGATAGCGCCATTAAGCAAAGTAAAGAAGAGCTTGATAAAACTATTAAAGCCAAAAAAGAAGAAATTGACGAGCTTTTATCAAAAAAAATTGCCGAAAGCGAATATACTTTGGCTAAAGAGCGCCTTGAAACTATGGCCGCCATTAATAATATTTCTGCTAAACTGGCTGATGATGTTTTAATTAAACTCGGCGTTGAAATAAAAAAATAAAGGATTCCGACCTTGGACGAACTTTCTTCATATACAATTGCCCAAAATGATAACGCATTAAGCAATGCGGAACAAATTGCCAAAGATGTATCTACTGAAATTCAGGAGATTGAAACCGAATCTGTTTTTACAGAACATGCTCATGAACCGTTTTATAAAGAGGGCGAGTTCTGGGTTGGATTTGCTTTTATTTTGGTAGTTGTGTTTTTGTTCAAACCGGTCGGCTCAATGTTGAAAGCAATGCTGATAAAGCGCCGCAACGGTATTATTGAGCAAATTAATCAGGCCGAAAAGCTGCGTGATGACGCGCAAGTGTTGCTTGCTCAATATGAAAAAAAGTTTTTACATGCCAAAGATGAAGCCGATGAAATTTTAACCAAATCCGAATCAGAAATTGAACTCTTAAAAAATCAAACTCTGAACGGGCTCGAGAACGAACTTAATGCCAAGCGCCGCGAGGTTGAAAACAGTATTGAAGCGGCAACCGAAAAAGCCCGCAAAGAAATTAATACCCTCATTGGAGCGCAAACCATCAATTTGGTTAAAGAAAAAATTTTACAAAATGTAAATTCAAAGCAGCATTCCAAGCTGATTGACAATTCGGTTGACAATATTTTAAAACGTTTAAAATCTCAAAAATAGACTTTTGCCACCGTTAAAACGTCTACTGACTGCGCGCCGGCGGCAAGTAATGCTTTGGCGCATTCACGCGCAGTGGAACCGGTAGTAAAAACATCATCTATCAGTACAATTCTTTTATTTTTAATATTTTCAGGTCTTTTTACCTTAAACACGCCTTTAACATTGTTTATACGGGAGTTGCGATTGCTAAACCTTGCCTGCGGTTTGGTAGCTTTAGTTTTAACCAGCGAAAGCGCATCTGTCCGCACGCCGGTTAAAAGGCTTAATTCTTTTGCAAGCAAAGCCGACTGATTGTAGCGGCGCTTAATTAAACGGGTATAATGCAGCGGCACCGGAACCAGCAAATCGGCGCCGGTGTCAAATATATCTTTACCGGCAAGCTTCAGCCATTTGGCAAACACTTTGGCGTTGTCGGTTTTATCCATAAACTTTAAGGCCAAAATTGCCTTTTTAGAAAAATAATCATACTTAACCGCCGCCCGTTGCATACGGAAAATATGTCTTTTTTCTTGCAAACAATGAGGGCAAAGCATTTGTTTGCTAATGGCGGCAGGGTCGGTAAAAGGCAAACCGCAATGCGCGCAATAAGGCGCGCTGATAAATGTAATTTGATTAAAACATTCCGGACAAACGCCGTTATCATCAAACATAACATTTCCGCAGCACATACAACGCGGCGGCAATAAAAAATTTAATATATCTTGAAAGATTGCATTCATTCTGTGGCTTGGTTTAATGGTAAATTACGCAAAACCGTGTGAATATCATTAACGCTGTCAACTACAATCATACCCGACTTGCGCATAATAGCCTTTTTGTCCTCAGCCGTAATTTTACCATGAGTGATAATATCTCCGGCATAACCGATTTTATAATCCAGCGGAAATTTAACGCCGGCAATATAGGTAATCACCGGCTTTTTATTTACCAATCCGGCATAATATTCGGCGGCAAGCTCTTCATACATACCGCCCGTATTGCCAAGCATAACTATGGCGCTGGTTGCATCGTCTTGATGAAAGCGTTTTAATATTTCAACAAAATCGGTGCCGACAATCATATCATCGCCAAGCCCGACTACCGTTGACTGCCCGTGTCCGGCGCGGCAAACTTCCAGAGTTGCCTCATAAGTTAAAGTGGAAGAACGCGAAACAATGCCAATATCGCCGGCATGATGAATAATTTCAGGAAAAAAGCCCAAACTTGCCTCATCAGGCACTATCACGCCAGGAGTATTAGGCCCGATTAAAACGGTTTTACTGCCCTTTAACATTGCTTTAATTTCAAGCATATCGCGAATAGGAACACCTTCTGCGATGGTCACGGCCAAATCAAGCTCTGCTTCTATGGCCTCGCGGGCGGCAGATTTTAAAAAGCGCGCCGGAACAAACATCATACTGGCAGTAGCACCGGTAGCCGCAACCGCCTCTTTAACGGTTGCAAAAACAGGAACCCCGTTATAAACCGTTCCGCCTTTGTTTGGCGAAACGCCGGCAACAACATTCGTGCCGCCGGCCATGGCGCGTTTAACATGAAAGGAAGCCTGCACACCGGTAATGCCTTGCACTAAAATTTTGGTATTTTTATCGGCCAAAATAGACATCAGTCATTTTCCTCCATGGCTTTCAAAAGCTTTTCAACCGCGTCTTCCATTGTATCAGCCAAAATAACCGGCAAAGCAGAAGCGGTTAAAATATCGCGAGCTTCATCTTTATTAGTGCCTTCGAATCGTACTACCAACGGAACATTAAGCCCAACTTCCGAGGCTGCGGCAATAATACCGTCGGCCACTAAATTGCAGCGTAAAAATCCGCCCAAAATATTAATTAAAATGCCCTCAACCCGCGGATTGGTCATAATTAACTTAATGCCGGCAGAAATTTTGTCTTTATCAACCCCGCCTTTAACGTTCAAAAAACAAGCCAATTCTTCGCCTTTGCGGTTTAACATATCCGCCATGCTTAACGCTACGCCGGATCCGTTTACAATGCCACCGATACTGCCGCTGTCATGCTTAAAATATTTAAATCCGTATTGCGCGGCTTTAAGCACACACTCATCTTCTTCATAATCGTCACGCATCTGAGCAATATCCTGATGGCGAAAAAGCGCATTGTCATCAAATGAAATTTTTGCATCAAGAGCTATCAGTTCTCCTGATTTATTTATTCCCACGGGATTAATTTCAATCATGATGGCATCTAAATTTAAGAATGCCGTATGCATATCGTTGATAAACGCCTGCAAATTGTTGCGGCAGTTGGCATTAAGATTTAAAAACGCCATTATTTTATTAAGTTGCTCTTCTGTAATTTTATCATTCAGCCCCAAATTTGTATATAATATTTTTTCTGGCTCTTGCGTGGCAAGCTCTAAAATATTGGTAGAGGATGAAGTTATAAGCAGAGCAATACTCGGTATGGTGCGAGTAATAATTAAACTGGCATAAAAGGTTCGTTCGCATTTGCAAAACTCTTCAATATACACCTTACTGACCAGCTTGCCTTTACTGTCGGTTTGTTTGGTAACCAAAGTTGAACCAATCATTTTTTCAGCTTCAATTGCAATATCCGTACGGCTTTTAATTAAACGAATACCCCCGCCGCGACCGGCTTTTTTTTCTAAAAAATGACCGTCAGCCCGCGCACCGGATTGAATTTGCGCCTTCATTACCCACGGACCGCGAGGCGAAACTTTTTGCGCGGCGCGCTTAGCCTCTTGCGGAGTATAGGCAATACACCCACGCGGAGTGCCGATACCGTAATCTTGTAATATTTTTTTTGCCTGATACTCGTGAATATTCATTGCCGCTATTTTTCCATTTTGCCCGCGTAATATTTTATTTTATCTACCATAGACATCATTCCGTTACGACGGCTCAAACTTAAATGTTCTTGCAATCCCAGTTTAGCAAAAATTTTATCAACTTCAATTTTTTTTATCTCTTGTGCAGATTTATTTCGGAATATAGCTAAAATTACAGCGATAATACCTTTTACCATAATGGCGTCACTGTCGCCCTTAAAAGTCAAAATTCCGTCTTGTTGTTCCGGAACAAGCCAAACTTGCGATTGACAACCACTTACTTTCCACTCGTCGGTTTTATATTTTTCATCAAGAGGCGGCAATTTTTCACCTAAATCAATTAAATATTGGTACTTATCTTCCCAGTCATCAAGCATTGAAAAATTTTCAATTAAATCCGCAATATCTTCCATAATCTTTGCCTTATTATAACATTTCCAACATTAATTTTGCTTCTTCGCTTAAACGTTCAAGCGACCATGCCGGTTCCCAAACAACTTTAACCTCAACCTTGCCAACACCTTTGACGGCCGCGGCGGCATCAGCCACTTGCTGCGGCAAAACTTCCGCCATCGGACAAGCCGGAGCGGTTAAAGTCATTTCAATATTCAAATCGCCGTTACCCACCTGATTAACTTTATAGATTAAGCCCAAATCATAAACATTTATCATAATTTCAGGGTCAGAAACGGTTTTAATCGCCTCAATAATATCATACATTTTAGCGGGTTCTTCACCATCAGAAAGCGGCGCTCCAGCACGGGCAATATACTCTTCAGCCGGTTTAGGAGTATCATCAACACTCATCGCCTGCAACAAACGAGCCTCATTGCTATCAATTTCATCTGCCATTATTATCCTCGTTTAATCAAAAAATTTTTGCGCTTTTTTAACCGCGGCAACAAAGGCGTCAATATCTTCTTTTGAAGTGTATAGACCGATTGAGGCTCGCGCCAATGAGGTATAGCCCAATCGATTAACCAGCGGTTCGGCGCAATGGTGGCCGATGCGAATCGCCACTCCTTCTTTGCCCAATACATAAGCTAAATCCTGAGGGTGGATATTGCCGACCTGAAAAGCAAAAACCCCGCCCTTGCCGGCAGCAGTACCAACATGTTTAAAACCTTTAATCTCAGCAGTTTTTTGTAGCATATAAACAAACATTTCGCGCTCATGGCTGGCAATATTATCAAGTCCGATTTTTTGCATATATTTTAATGCCTCACCCAAGCCGATAGCTTCAACAATCGCCGGTGTTCCCGCTTCAAAACGAGCCGGAGGTTCGGCATAGGTCGTATATTCATAGGTCACCTTATCCACCATATCCCCGCCGGTTTGGTACGGCGGCATATCTGCCAAAATTTCTGCCTTGCCGTATAACGCCCCTATGCCGGTCGGACCATAAGTTTTATGACCGGAAAAAGCCAAAAAATCACAGTCTAAATCTTGCACATCAATTGAAGCGTGCACAGCCAATTGGCAAGCATCAATTAAAACTTTAGCGCCGATTTTATGCGCTTCTGCGGCAATTTGCTTGATTGGGAAAACAGTGCCCAAAACATTAGACATACCGGTTACAGCAACAAGTTTGGTATGGCCTGAAAGGCTTTTTTTGAACTTCTCATGGATATAACTGCCGTCATCGGCAATTTTGAAGACTTTCAGCATCGCACCGGTTTTCTGGCAGACAATCTGCCACGGAATTAAATTAGCGTGGTGTTCTGCTTCAGAAACTAAAACTTCATCACCTGATTTAAGGTTTTGTATTGCCCATGTCGCCGCCACTAAATTGATTGATTCGGTAGCATTGCGGGTAAACACAACTTCTTTTTCAGAACGGGCATTGATAAATTTTTGTACTATTTTACGCGCTTTTTCATATTCAGTTGTAATAGAATCGGAGAGTACATAGGTTCCGCGGTGTACGTTAGCATATCCGGTGCGGTAAATATGGTTCATTTTATTAATAACGCACTTTGGTTTTTGCGCAGAAGCCGCCGAATCCAGATAAGCATTCGGCTTACCGTTAATTTGTCTTTGCAGTACCGGAAAATCGCGGCGGATTTTTTCAATATCGTACATTTTATTTCCTCTTCTTGCTCTGCAATTTAGCAAGTTTGTAAAAAGTTTTCAACCGAAACTATGGGCTTAAATCAAGTTTTTTATTTTCAGAACAAAAAGCCGAGCTTTCACTCGGCTTTTTGCTGATGACAAATAAATTATTTTGAGCGTTGTTTTTTTATGCCAAAAAAGTTTTTTACGCTTGTTATAGCCTGATTAAGCTTTTCGTCGCGCTTTGCTCTTTTTTCAATATCGGCATCTATTTTAGCATTCTCCGCCGCTTCTTTAGCAAGATATGCCTCATATCGTCTGTGTTGTTCGTTCGGAATTTGCGCCACAACATCTTGCTGCGCTCTGTTTATAAGCTTCAGGACATCGGCATTTTCATGAGAAAATTGCGTTTCTTCCAAGTTTTTTAAAAAATCTAATGAGCCTGTGGATTGATTGTAATCAATGAAATCTATATCATTGGTCTTAAAGCTTGAATAAACCTGTTTCTGCGCCTTGAAAATATCTTTAGATAATTTACCTGTTTTTTTAATGGAAACTTTGGCGATTAAATCACTTGTTTTTGTAATGTCTTTAACCGTGTAATCGACCGGTCCGCTGCTTTTGGAAATGTCAACGGATTTTTTCGGCTTTTGATTAAACTCAACCGTTACAGAGCCTTCATTGGTTTGATAGACTATTGTGGCTTTATCTTCTTTATCCGAAAATTT
>CALETM010000056.1 GCA_937920765.1 uncultured Alphaproteobacteria bacterium
TCAGATGTGTATAAGAGACAGCAAACTGCAGTTAGAGTCATTTTTCTCTGAAGTTGCAGATGTTGCCGATTTGGCGGAAGATTGTGTGGACAGATTGTTAATTTATGTAATTAAAAGAGATATTTAATGGATATGATTACTTATTTGTTCTTTTTAAGCAGCGGTTTGTTTTTGGGGTGGTCGTTAGGCGCTAATGACGCCTCTAATATTTTTGGCACAGCGGTTGGCTCAAAAATGGTTAAATTTAACACCGCCGCGGTTGTCGCCTCGATTTTTGTGGTGCTTGGCGCGGTGTTCGGCGGGCAGGGCGCGGCCGCAACCTTGGACGAGCTTGGGTCGGTTAATGCTTTGGCCGGTTCTTTTATGGTGGCGCTTGCCGCGGCGCTTACAGTTTATTGGATGCTCCGAATCGGAGTTACGGTTTCAATTTCGCAGGCAATTGTCGGCAGTATTATCGGTTGGAACTTGTATTGTGGCTTAGATACTGATATAACCGCGTTAGGCAAAATTTTGAGCGGTTGGATTTTATGCCCGTTGCTGGCGGCAGTTTTGGCGGTGCTTTTATATTATATTTTGCGCAATACTATCCGTAAAGCGCACCTTCATATATTGCGGCAAGACAGCTATATGCGTATTTCTTTAATTGTTGCCGGCGCTTTAGGAGCTTATGCTCTAGGTGCCAACAACATAGCCAATGTTATGGGAGTGTTTGTCGAATCATCTCCATTTAAACCTGTCAGCGTAGGCTCATTTTTAGAACTCAGCAGTCAGCAAGTGTTGTTTTTGCTTGGAGGAATCGCTATTTGTGTCGGAATTTTTACATATTCGAAAAAAGTTATGATGACGGTTGGCAATAATTTAATGAAAATGACGCCGCTGATGGCTTTAACCGTGGTTTTGGCTAATGCCGGAGCTTTGTTTATATTTTCATCGCAAGGTTTGCAGTATTTTTTGCAAAGTTACGGATTACCGTCATTTCCGCTTGTGCCGGTTTCAAGCACGCAGGCTGTTATCGGCGGCATTTTGGGAATCGGCTTGCTTAAAGGCGGGCGCGGCGTTAATTGGTCAATTACCGGCAAAATTATGGTCGGTTGGGTGGTAACGCCTATAATTGCTATGCTGATATGCTTTATCTGCCTGTTCTTTTTGGAAAATGTGTTTAATCAGGTTGTATATATGCGTTAAATTTTTATTTTGTCCTATTGACAAAAAACGAGAATGTTGCTAATCTACAAACTCAAATGTAATTATCTTGTTTAACTATTAAAATCTTCGTATTTATGAAAAAAAACGAAATCTACATGGACGTGGCAAAAGCTTTTGCGTACGCAGAAAATGAGAGTAATACTCAGCGTTTTGCAGCCGAACTCAAGAAGTACACCGGTTTGAGAACCAAATTTATGGTGGAGCCTGTTATAAAGGCGGCAAACAGTCTGGCAGGAACGTACAGCGGTAATGAAACTCCGGCGTCACTTGGCATTAATCCGCAAGACATCGGACACTATCTGTCGCGCGGTTCAGGAATGACTATTCTTCCTACTGACAAGCTCGTTGACGTAGCGGAACGCTACTATCAAAAGATGAGGCTGTTGGCGCTTAAAGAACTAAAGAAAAATGTTCGAGAGTGGGGCTTTGCCGTAACTGACATCTTTCCGGCTTCCGATTCAATCCATTAATCGGAGTTTTGCCTGATTTTGAAAAAAGAACGTTGTAAAAGCGTTCTTTTTTTGTTTTAAATGCTAAAAAAATGCTTATAATGCTTGTATTGCTGTAAAAATCGGCTAAAATCAGCATAAGTTTAACTTTCTATCAGGAGAATAATTTACAATGTCTAAAATTCTTGTCACTTCCGCATTGCCATATATTAACGGTGTGCCGCATTTGGGGCACATGGTCGGTTGCTTGCTGCCGTCTGATGTTTATGCGCGCTATATGCGAATGATGGGAAACGAGGTGTTGTATGTTGTAGGCACTGATGAACACGGCACAACTTCAGAAGTTGGAGCTTTAAAGGCCGGTATGGACGTTCAGGCTTATTGTGATATGAACCATGACCGCCATTACCGTACTTATAAAGATTTTGAGCTCTCGTTTGACTATTTCGGGCGCACTTCCTCTGAGCAAAATAAAGAGATTACTTATCATATTTTTGAACAACTTGATAAAAACGGCTTTATTGAAGAGCGTACGGTTAAACAAATTTATTCGGTTGATGATAAAATGTTTTTGGCTGACCGCTACATTACCGGAACATGTCCGTATTGCGGTTATGATAAAGCCCGCGGCGATCAGTGTGAAAACTGCACCAAGGTTTTGGAGCCGACAGATTTAATTGATGCCCGCAGCACCATTTCAGGCAGCAAAAATCTTGAAGTGCGCGAAACTAAGCACTTGTTTTTGAACTTGCCGAAAATTGAGCCAAAACTCCGCGAATGGCTTAAAAGCAAAGAGGCATTTTGGCCGGAAGTTGCTTATTCCATTGCGCAAAAATGGATTAAAGAAGGTTTGCAGCCTCGCTGCATTACGCGTGACTTAAAATGGGGCTTTCCGGTAAACAAAGCCGGCTATGAAGATAAAGTATTTTATGTTTGGTTTGACGCCCCTATCGGCTATATCGGCATTACCAAACAATGGTCCGATGAAAAACCGGAAGAACGCAACTGGAAAGATTGGTGGTATGGGGCTAAAGATGTGCGTCATGTTGAATTTATGGGCAAAGACAATGTTCCGTATCATGCTATTACGTTTCCGGCCACCTTGCTGGGTACCGGCGAGCCGTGGACTCAGGTTGATTATTTAAAAGGCTTCAGCTATTTAACCTATGAGGGCGGTAAGTTTTCAAAATCTGAGCAGCGCGGTATTTTTGCCGAAGACGCGGTTAAAGAATTTCCGGCTGATTATTGGCGCTATTGGTTGATGAGCAATGTGCCGGAAAGTTCCGATTCCAGTTTTACGTTTGATTTGTTTGCCGGAGTGGTAAACAAAGACTTAAACGGCGTTTTGGGCAACTTTGTATCCCGCGTTTTGAAAATGACATCATCAAAAATCGGCAATGAAGTTCCGGCGGGCGGAGAATTAACCGCGGTTGAAAATGAGCTGATTGCTAATTTGCAACAGCATACCGATGACTATTTTAAATATATGAACGAGCTTGAGTTTCGCAAAGCTCTTAATGAATTGCGCGCCATTTGGGTTGAAGGCAATAACTACATTTCAGTCAGCGAGCCGTGGACGGTGATTAAAACCGATGCGGAGCGCGCGGCGGCAATTTTGCGGGTTTGCATTAATCTTATCCGAATTTTTGCCATTCTGTCAGCGCCGATTATGCCGGATATTGCGGCTAAAATGTTTGCCAAATTGCACCTTGACGCTAAAGATATGCCGTCTCTTAAAGGCTTTGATATTGCCAAAGAAATTACCGCGGTTAAGGCCGGTCAGCCGTTTGAAGTGGGCGAAATGCTGTTTGAGCGTATTACGCCGGAAAGAGTTGAAGAACTTAAACAAAAATACGGGAGTAAAAAATAATGGATTTGATTCGCTTAAAATCTATTCGCCTGCATGGATTTAACAAATTTTTGCACAGTGTTTTTATGGTTGTAACTTATCCTGTTCGTCATATCTTTATTTTTTCAATTTGTGTAATAATTTTTTTAGCGGTATTGATTGCGCTTCCTTTATTGTTTGGGGTTTCCGCTAATCATATCGGCGATTGGTATCTGTTAAAATGCAATAAAAACAATATCTGCACTGAAATTCAGGAAAAAATAGAAAAGGCGGTTAAAAAAGAACCGGCGGAAGTTTCGGCCCCGAAGATTATCCGCGCTCAACAGGTAGAAGATACTGAAGCAATGAAGGAAAGCCGGAGGGTGTTTAAAAAAACTGATGCTCCTATAGCTCCTGAAGATGCCGAATTGGAATCGGAAATCAAGCCGAAAAAGCAATATAAAATTATGAATATTAAAAAGAATCCGCCGATTAGCCGCGCTGAAGTTATGCCCGAGGTAGTTAAGGCTGAAAGTAAAACAGTCGAGCCGCTTGTTGTTTCGCAACCGGTAGTATTGCCGGCATTACAACCTGAAAAACCGGTTGTGGTTGCTCCTGAGCTGCCGGCTTCAAAATATTATCGCCGTGATGACACTTTGCCGCTTGTTTATGAGGATACGCCGCAAACAGTTAAAGGCGAAACGTTTGTGTTCAGCGCCAATGAAATTTCAGTCGGCAACACTTATATAATTTTGTACGGCATATATACCGACCCTGAAAAATACAATCAGGAAGATGCTAATCAGTATTTAAAAGAATTGGCCGATGGTAAAATGCTGGAGTGCAAAATTGTGGCATATACTCTGCACAGTATAGCTACCGGCGTATGCTTTTTAAATGGGCGCAGCATTAACCAAAATTTGGTTGATGCTGGATTTGCCGATAACGTTGCTTTGTAAGGATTATTCTCATGTGGCAGCCGGTATTAATGATTGACGGCTTTATACTTTCCGTTTTAGGCTTAACCATGCTTATTCCGGCTGCCTTTGATGTTTATGAACGTCAATTGCTGCAGTCGCCTTTTTTAACGGCTTCATTTTTAACGATTTTTATTGGTATGTCATTATTTTTGGCAAGTCGGGTACGAATTAATCGTATCAGCTTAAAACAAGGCTATTTGGTAACATGCGCTTGCTGGCTTTCGGTTGCGGTGTTTGCTTCAATTCCTTTTTATTTATTCGATATTGGTGGAAATATAACTTCTGCCTTGTTTGAAGGAACTTCCGGCATTACCGGCACCGGCGCAACAGTTATTTTTGATGTTGAGACACTGCCTCGTTCCGTTTTGATATGGCGCTCAATTTTAAATGGGTTGGGCGGCATCGGAATTATTATTTTTGCGGTGGCAATGTTGCCGTTTTTAGGAATCGGCGGTATGCAAATTTTTCAGCGTGAAAATGCCGATACCGGCGATAAATTTATGCCTAAATTTGTTGATATGGCAAAGTGGATTATCGGGGTTTATTTGTGTTTGGTTATGCTTTGCGCGGCTTTACTGCATTGGTGCGGCATGGGCTGGTATGATGCGGTAAATCATGCATTGTCGGCAGTTGCGACCGGAGGGTTTTCAACCAAAAACAATTCAATTGCGTATTTTAACAGCGCTGCCATAGAGGCTGTGCTATCATTGTTTATGATAATTGGCTCGCTGCCGATAACTTTTTATATAATTTTGCTCCGCAACCGTGAAATTGAACCATTCCGGTTTGGTCAGGCCAAACAATTTTTGCAAACAATTTTTTTGTTGGTGGCGCTGATTGCATTGTGGTTGAGTTTTAAAAATAACGTGCCGTTTTTAACCTCGCTGCGTTGGAGCTCTTTTAATATTATCTCCGTTATTACCACAACCGGTTTTGCTTCAACGGATTTTTTAAGCTGGGGTATATGGACAGCTGTGTTTTTTACGCTATTATCGCTGCATGGCGGCTGTATCGGTTCAACTACCGGATCAGTTAAAACCATGCGTTGGCAGGTTTTATTTTCATATTTTCATAAAGTAATAGCCTCTGCGGTTAATCCTAATCGGGTGGTGCCGGTAAAAGTTGGTGATGTGCCGGTTGCTGATAAAGTGGTTATTTCAGTGTTGGTTTACATTTTGCTCTTTTTTATAACTATCGGTGTGTGTGCAATTAGCTTAAATTTTATGGGGTATGATTTTACAACCTCGCTTTCTGCCGCCATTGCAGCTATTACCAATACCGGTCCTGGTGTTGCCTCTGATATTGGCGTTTCCGGCAATTATGCTTTCTTTTCGCCGATGGCAAAATTGTTGCTTTGCGTGGCAATGATGTTTGGACGTTTGGAAATTTTAACACTGCTGGTTATTTTTACGCCCTCATTTTGGAAAAATTAACCGCGTTGTTTAATATAATTCAAAACATAAATTCTGATGCTGCTTGATAAGCTGTCATGCGTGCGTGCGGAATCTATTTTGGTAACAAGCTCATTCAAGCTTAATTTGCGGGCGGCGGCAATTTGTTTAAGTTCATCAAAAAATTCTTTTTCAACCGTAAAGCTGGTTTCATGCCGGCCGGCGATGGTAACGGAGTATTTATTCATGTTATTTTTTCCGAAAGCTGTCAATTGAAATTACTTCTGCCGGATGAGCGTTTGGCGATTGTTTAATTTCATTTTCAAGTTTAGCAAGCTTTTCATCATCTTCATCAGGCTCATTATCTGGTTTAAAGCTCAAACCAAATCTGGCGCAAGGGTCGGCAAAATAAGTTATTGCAGCAAATGGAACGGTCAGCTCATACGGAATGCCGCCAAACATCAGCACAACAGAAAATTTATCATTATAGACCCTTAAATCAGAAAACTGATGCTGCAATACAATAGTAATTTCTTTCGGGTATTGCGCTTTTAAACTTTCAGGCATTTCAACGCCGGCAAAATCAGTGCGGAAAGTAATATAAAAATGATTTTCGCCGAGTAATCCTTCAGCTTCGGCAAATTTAAGAGCGTCAACAATCACGCCGCGTAAATTTTTATTTACTAGCTCATCATAATCAATTTCCGATTCGGTATTTTGCATGTTATGTTCCTCTGTTACATTACTTTTAAGTGCATTATAAAAGCAATTTACAAAACTTCAAGCATAAAAAATGAGCCGTTCTGTTGCTAGGTGGCTCAAACCCCACTTTTAACAAACCAAGGTTAAAAGAATCTGATTTTGTTACTTTCGCTTAAATTAAGCAGCTACGGCAACAGGTGCAAAATTATCATTTGCATTCATTTATTTTGAACCGATAACGGTGGTATCCCGCCGAACACAGCAAGTATCTTTAATGTTATACTGTCAAACCTATTTCACCCCCTCTAAAATGCATATAAACGCTCTCATGCTTGTTGCTCACTCACTCGTGTAGTTTCTGTCTCTTATACACATCTGACGCTGCCGACGAATAGAGAGG
>CALETM010000057.1 GCA_937920765.1 uncultured Alphaproteobacteria bacterium
TTAAAATTGTGGTACTCGGACGTCGAAAATCAGGCAAAACCAGCTTTATTAACCTGATAACCGGTTCAAATGCCGAAAAAGAAGGCAGGCAATCTTCATTGGCGGCCGGAGTTACTGAAATTACACAAAATATGTATCCGATAGGCTCGTTGTTATGGTTTGACACTATCGGTTTTGGCGGTGATAGTATTAGTATAAAAAATCAACTTACCGCTTTGGCGCCGGTTTTAAATGCCGCTGATGTGGCGGTTTTAGTGTGTGATGGCGATAAAATCGGCAAAATTGAACGAACTTTAATTACTAATCTGGAGCTTAAAAAGATTCCGCTGATTGTAGTGTTTAACAAAGCCGATATCCGCCGCACCGGTGACACGATTGGCGCAATTGCCGTAAACTCAACTGATTTATCATCACGCGATAAAGTTTTGCTTGAACTTAAAGAGGCCTTAATAAAAGTTTGTCCTGAAGATTTGCTGATACCTCCGGTTTTGCTTGGTGATTTGGCGCCAAGCGGCGGTTTGGTGGTAATGATGGTTGCTAATGATTATAAAGCGCCGCAGGGGCAGTTGACGCTGCCGCAAATGCAAGCGGTGCGGGACTGTATTAATCATCAGCAGCAGATTTTAACCGTTACGGAAAAAGAATATGCCAACACCTTGAACAAGCTTAAGAACCCGCCGGATTTGGTGATTTGCGATTCTGATTTAGTGACGGCTATGGTTGCGCAAACTCCGCCTTATGTTAAATGCACCACCTTTGCGGTTTTAACCGCGCGCATGCAAGGCGATTTGCAACAAATGACCGATGGAGCCTTGGCCTTATGGAAACTTAAAAACGGCGATAAAGTGTTGATTGCGGAGCCGTTTATGCCTGATGAATTAAAAGACGATATAAGCACGATTAAAATTCCGCGCCAGATATCTGAAAAAACCGGCAAAGATTTGATTATTGACCATGCATTCGGCTCCAATTGTCCGTTGGGGCTTGAAAATTACAATCTGGTTGTTCACCGCGGATTATATCTGGCCAGCAGGCGCGAATTTATGACGGAGCAGAGCAGGTGCGCTAAGGCTAATGTGCCTTTAACCAATTACAGCGTTTGTATTTCAGAGCTGAATGGTGCGCTTGAAACCATATTACGCCCGTTTCCGAATACTTTGGAACGATATAAACGCCGCCGTGATGAAATTTTTACGCCTAAACGGCAACCATAACTTTCAGGCGTTGCATAAAATTGTTGATATTGTTGCGTTTTTTATCTTTTGAGCTATTATTTGTCATATTTTACTTTTTAAAGGATACTTAAATGCAACAAACACCTAAAGGATTACGTCTGCAAATTGCTTTATTAGGGCGGGTTAATGCCGGAAAATCGAGTTTTTTGAACTTGGTTACCGGTCAAGATATTTCCATAACTTCAGAAATTGCCGGAACGACTACCGATGTGGTTGAAAAAGCGCAAGAACTTTTGCCGATTGGTCCGGTTTTGTGGCTTGATACCGCAGGATTTGGCGATGATACCAAACTTTCAGACAAAAGACTTGAAAAAACGATAAATGTTTTAGACCGCGCCGATGTGGCGATTTTGGTGTGCGAAGGTGATAAAATCGGTAAAATTGAACGCGGCATAATTGAGCAGGTTGAAGCCAAAAAGCTTCCGCTGATTGTGGTGTTTAACAAAGCAGATATTCGCAAAGTGAAAAATCCGGAAGGGGCTATTGTTGTAAATTCATTGGATAAAAGCTCACGTGATAAAGTTTTAAGCGAGCTGAAAGCGGCTTTAATTAAAGTATGTCCGGAAGATATGCTTAATCCGCCGGCATTGCTCGGCGATTTGGCGCCGGAGCATGGTACGGTGGTGATGATTGTGCCGATTGATTATGAGGCACCGAAAGGACGGATTATTTTGCCGCAGGTGCAGGCAATTCGCGACTGCTTAGATTATAATCAGACCGTGATGGTAGTAAAAGAAAACGATTATGCGGCGGCATTGCAAAACTTAAAGAAAGCGCCTGATTTGGTGGTTTGCGATTCGCAAGTGGTCAATAAAATGGTGGCGGAAACTCCGAAAGAGATTAAATGTACCACATTTTCAGTTTTAATGGCGCGCTTAAAAGGCGATTTAGATAAATTAACCCAAGGAGCGGCGGCTATTTGGAACTTAGTGGACGGCGACAGGGTGTTGATTGCCGAATCGTGCACTCATCATGCCATGAAAGACGATATCGGCACGGTTAAAATTCCTAATCTGTTAAAGCTGAAAACCGGCAAAGATTTAATTATCGACCATGTTTCAGGTTGCGATTTTCCGTATAACTTGGATAAATATAATTTGGTTATTCAGTGCGGCGGCTGTATGCAAAATCGGCGCGAGATATTATCGCGCATAAATAAGTGCGAACAAGTTAATGTGCCGATTACCAATTACGGAATTTGTATTTCAGAGCTGCAGGGCGTTTTAGCAAGGGTTTTAGAGCCTTTTGGCGACACTTATCGCAGTTACGCAGCTCAAAAAACGAAAAATTAGATTTTAGCGTTATTTCAAACCGTTATTGCAAAAAACGATACAAAACGATACAAAAAGATACATTTTTCTTCTTGTAAAATAATATTTTATTAATTCTAATATTCAATAGGATTG
>CALETM010000058.1 GCA_937920765.1 uncultured Alphaproteobacteria bacterium
ACATTATACGCCGCATACAGCCGGTTGGCGTATTTTTCCGAAAGGCCTAACCGCTGGCGCACCGCTTTTTGCATTAAGTGGTCTAATGAAACCGCCTCATCGGTATTAATCAGCGGCATTAAATAGCCGACGCAAAAACCTTCGTCATCTTCCAGCACCGCTTCCGGCCAGGCAATTTGCACATAATCTTTGCCGTCGCACTGCTGCATCGGAATATTCGGACGGTTGTGCAGCATTGCCTCCAGCTTTTGCCGATTGGTGTAACTTTTGTTGCGGTCATGAAAAATTTTAGCAACCAAATGCGGGTTCGTAACATCTTGATAGATTTTGCCGGCCGCTCCGCCTTTGTTAATCAGCGCGCCGAGTTTTTCGCGCTCAAAATGGCCATCGGCATAAATAGCATTATAATATAAAAAATCAGTTTCCGACATTATAATCCAACCCACAGCAAAGTTTTGTCATCAGGGTTAAGCCGGTTTGCTTTTGGCGCCGACAAAGTGTTATTCAAAGCCCGCACCGCGCGTTTTTTAGAGCTTTCGCCCCGCAAAAAATGATTTATCGGTTCAATAAAGCCGCATTCCAGGCCATCAAAATTTTTCTTAAATGCAAAACCGGTAACTCCGTCCGTCATCAGCATAATGCTTTGCGCTTTTTCAAACGGCGTAAAGCGCAGACTGTCTTTCCAATCGTCCATAGTGTAAAAATAAGTTTCGCATGAAAACATTCCGTTTTCAGGTTCTGAAACCACCGCGCGGCACGGAGCCTGCAAAAGCGCCACCGCCGCCCCGTCGCCGATATGAAAAAACACGCCGCGCCCGCGCATATAAACCGCGCCCACCACCGTGGCGGCAAAATTAATCAACCCGCTTTCGTTTTTATTTTTGTTAAAGCGGTGATACAAAAGCTTTTGCCTTGCCGCCTCCAGGGCTTGAATAATTTTGCGGTTGATGTCGGTAAACGAACACGAAATTAAAATATCGCACAACGTTTCACATACAATTTTTGCTCCGATTTTGCCGTATTTGGCTGAACCGGCGCCGTCCGAAACCACCGCCACCACTTTATTGCCTTTGCAGGCATGGCAAAAACAATCCTGACACGGCATATTTTTAGCCATGTGGTAGGTTCCGGTCACACTGGCGGCAACAACTTGTATGTTCGGCAGCTTATTCTTCATTCCAGTCGTTAATATCCTCTAACAAAGCATTAGCATTCGGGGCCGCCTTAGAAATGCATGAAACACTGCGGCTGAGCCACAAAAAGAACTCGGTAAATTTGAGTCCGGTCAAGCGCTTAGGCGACATTAATGAAAACTTGGCAAGTTTTTCCATATTTGCGCCCTGCGTGCCCACCGCATGAATAATAACCTTTTTATTTTGCTGGGCATAACGGCATTTTTCCGCCGACTGCTCCCAACCGTAATCAGTAGGTTCGCCGTCGCTGATTAAAAAAATCCATGGACGCTTTGAGGTCACCCCGCAGCTGTCATACAAGCATTTTTGTTCTTCAATTTTTTGCAACGCCAATTCCATTGCTTTGCCAAGTGGAGTAAGCCCGCCGGCTTCCATAACCGGAGCGGTAAAATTCATGGCGTCTACCCAATCAGAACTGATAACCGCTTCATCTTTGCCACAAGCCTTAATAATCAAAAGCTGAACTCTGGCGCCGGCATCGGTATCTTCTTTCAGCTCTCTTTCCAATGCCACCAAACCGGCATTCAGTTGCTTAATCGGCTCGCCGCGCATTGAACCGGAACAGTCAAGCACCAACACGCACGGAGTTCTTTCATTGGTATTGTTGGCAAATGCCACATTAGGGATAATGTCGTCAAAATTTTGCTTATTTTCTGCCATTGTTTATCTCCGATTAACGCCGCGGATATGAATGCGGATAGCCGCTGTTCTCAATTGGTTCCGGACTCGAAATTTTGCCGCAGGCGGCAAGCGAAACGCCGATAACCGCAAGCATCATCACTATTGAAAAAAATTTTAAAACCTGTTTCATTTTGTAACCTTTTTCTTGTATCTGCTGTTTTTTGCCATTATATTCAAAACAATCGCAATATACAAAGCAAATTTAAGGATTTTAACAAGTTATGTTCAAATTTATTTTAAGCCTTGTTTTTATAACGCTTTTACAAGCATCTCCGGCAACGGCATATGAAGACGCCGTTAATATTTATAACAAGCCGCGTGAAGTTCCTTCGCATCACATTATTCATGAAAGCGGCAAATACTACAAATTATCTGATTTTAAAGGCAATTTTGTACTGGCGCTGTTTTGGTCGCGCGGCTGCGGCCCCTGCATTGCCGAACTTGAAAGTTTGAACACTTTTTACAACCAAACCAAAGATGAAAACATTAAACTTTTAATTGTTTCTAACAACAGCGAATGGAAATCTGTTGAGGAGCAACGCCGTTTTTTAAAAAAATATAAAGCGCCTGATTTAGAGTTTTATGTTGATAACAGCGGCCAAGTTGCCGCCGATTTAGGCATTTTTACTAGTCCGCACACTGTGTTAATCAACACTAAAGGACAAGAAATCGGCAGGATTCGTGGTAGCGCCGATTGGAGCAAACCGGCGGTAATCAAATACATTCGCAAGCTTAAAGAAAAACACGGCTAAAATTATTGCCAAGCCATTGGCGGACGCTTAAAAATCCTTGACGATTTAACCTAAATACTGTACACTATAAAGTAGTAAAATTTTTAAGGCAGACCGATATGACCAAAATGTTAAAGCTTTTATTTGTATTTTCATTTGTTGCCATAGCCTCTTCGGCTGAGGCTAAAGTTTGTTTTTTACCGGGAGTGCTTGCCGGCGACGGATGTTTTGACAACACCGCTTATGTAAACAACCCTTGCCCCGGTTTTACCCGCACCAACCCGTGTCCTTCCGGTTACGCTCAGGAAACTTGTGTAAACGGCTCGCAAACATTATATAAATGCACTTGCCAAAGCGGCAACTTCACCCGCGATAACGGCTTGGGCACCACCTACACCTGCACTAAAAGTTACGATTCTGCTTGCGGCTGCTCGCCTCAAGATACCGAATGCAATAAAAGCACTTTCAAATTAGCCCAAGAAGACGGCTACTGCACAGCCAAGTTCCCCGGTTCAGAACCAAGCGAAACCTGCACCAATCCGTCTGACGGGAAAATTTTTTATAAAGACTGCGAATGTTCATCATCAGTTTACCCGTACACTTGTAAAGAAGCCGGCTTAAAAGAACCGACAGGAAGTAATTATTGCGTTGACAAGAGCGGCAATAAGCATTATTCAAGATGCGACTGCGCCGACAACTGGCAGTCAAATCCGTGCACTGAACGCACTGACGGCTGCACCGCGGTCGGCAAAAGAGTGTTAAAAGGCGATAATGAATATTGTTACTCATGCACCGCTGAAAAATGCGCAAAAGCCGGCGAAATTAATTTAGATAACTATTGGTGTGCCATGCCGCAAGGGTCGCAAACAGACTGCGCTAAATTAGGATATACTTATGCTCCTGACGGTTTGTGTCCTGACGGCACTACCGGTGTTAAATGCCTTTATAACAAACAATATATGTATTGTTTAACTTCAGGTTCATGCGACACTTCTACTGACGCTAACTGCGCGTCATGGTCAAGCACCGGAGCTGATTGCACCTGCACAAAATGCAATAACGGATATGAACTCAAAAACGGCAAATGCGAACAAAAAATCTCCTGCGCAACCGGCACATACAAAACCAAATCCGAATGCGAAACCGCAAATCCTGACGCGTGGAAATGCACTCTTAACAGCGCCG
>CALETM010000059.1 GCA_937920765.1 uncultured Alphaproteobacteria bacterium
GCACCTTTAGCTCTGCCGCCACAATTTCAGCGGTTTGTTTGGCGCGTAACAAATCAGAGCTTACTATCAGCTTGATTTTTTTATCGGCAAGTTTTTGAGCCAGCGCCCGCGCCTGCTCTTGTCCGGTTATGGTTAAAGGCACCGGATATTCGCTTTGCCCCTGCGGGCGGCCTTCCGCGTTCCAAATAGTCTGCCCGTGGCGAAATATGTAAAAATGCTTTTTCATGCCCTAACCTTTCGCATAAAAAACATTTACAAACAATCGCTTAAAATTTAATTAAAAATCACTTGATTATTTATCGGCGCCGCTTAACGATTAATAGTCATTAAACGCCTGAATATGAAAATATTGCAAAGGCTTTGGCACCGGCTTATAGCGTTGTTCTTGTTTTATCTTTCCAACTTCAGCTAAAAACATATCGCGGTATTTTTCGGGAATATTGAGCTTGCGCAACTGCAACTCCCAAAAATGCTGCATATCATTCATATTGCCCTGAAGATATCCGTTAAGATCATTTAAATTGCTGCGCTTGGCAGAAGCAATGCTTTTAGCGACAATTTCAGTGCGCAACTTGATAAGCTCTTTATCTTTACTATGCTCTTGCGCGTAACAATAAGCCCCAGGCAAAAGCCCGCGGGTTAAATACAGCGGAGTGTTAAAGCCTTTGGTTTGGGTCGGCAAAATCCCCGGTCTTTGTGCAAAAGGCTGCACATCAATAATATAAGCCTGCTTATCGCGGCTTGAATACAACAAGTTGCCGGTGTTAGTAAATAACCCCAAAGAACAAATATCAACCGAATGGCGGCGCGATGAAAGGTAATGCAAATCGTCATACAAAATATCAAAAGAATCATCAGGCATGTTGGCAATTTTTTCTGACCAAGTACGGGTTTTAATCAAAGATTCTTCATTATCCGGAACCGGCAGACCCGCTTTGTGTATTTCCATTGAAAATCCGGGGGAATAGCGGTTAATGGTCAAAACCGTATCGCCGCCGCGAATATCGGGATGATTCCAATACGCAATCGGCTGCGCAAAATTGCGACCGGCAAAAATATCTTCTTGCGGCTTAAACGGATAGCGCTTTAAATAATCAACCAAAACTGAAACAGCCGGCGCATCTTGACTGACCTGCACCGTAAAATCAGGATTGGTATCAATTTTATAAACTTTTACTTCTTCACCCTCGCCAAGGCAGCGGTCGCATATAGCGGTAATTACCTCGCTGACCAGCGGCAGATTGTAGTGATATTTATCTTCCATAAATCCTCCAATTTGCCAAAAGAATACATTTTCCGAAAACTTTTGTCAAGCCTTTATTGAGAATATTGATATGACGCGCATAAAATACTTGCAAACTTTGACAAAATAAGTTATACATATTTTTAGATAAGTTACATTTATTAAATTATTATGCATTATGCACAAAATAGGAAATATTGATGTTAGCATTACCAGTGCAGACATTGCCACAATGGCAACAGACGCCATTGTTGTGCCGGAGTTTCAGCATTGCGCGCTCCTTAGCGGAATTGGCAAAGCCATTGCCCAAACGTGCCCTAAAGGTATGCAAATGTATGACTTATACGCCAAAGCCGAAGGTTTTTCTTTGGGCAGCGTAATAGCCACTGAAGCCGGGTCGGCAACTTGCAAACACTTGCTGCACGCAGTTATCATTGGTTGCTGCCGCGAGGACTTATTTGCCTGCGTAAAAACATCGCTGGAAAAAGCCTTATTTATGGCTGACAAAAAAGGCGACAGATCTATTGCTATTCCGCCGCTCGGAACCGGATTTAACGGCTGTTTGAGCATTGAGCAGTCTGCCAAAGCTGTTTTTGCCGCTATTGCTGATTTTGAACCGCTTAGCGAAAACATTACTCGCATCAAATTTGCAGTTCCTGCCAAAGCAATAAACTCGGTAGAAGCCATTATGCAAAATCAAAGCTACCTCAATGGCGAGCAAGAAATTGCCGACAATGGGTTCAACCTCGGCGAATGGATTTACACGCTGTGCAATCAACTCAACAGCAGTGTGCCGGAGGTTGGTTGTTAAGTGTTTATGGCATGAAAAAGCTCCCTTAATCGGGAGCTTTTGCTTTATTCGCGGCCTTTGTTTTTGATTGCGGCTTGAACATTTATATCCGTTTTTTGAATTTGTGGAGTTGGTTTAGTTCGTGAAAATTGTGTTTCCGCCTTGGTCAACAGCGTGTTAATCCCCATGCGGAGCTTGTGGAAAAATCGGCCCTTTTCTTTTTTAGACATATCCTTAACCGCCTCCGGCGCCTGCTTTACCGCAACTTGCGGCTGTACTTGAGGCTGAACGGGCTGCTGTACCGGTTGCTGCACTTGGGGTTGAATAGTCATTGCATTTGATTGAACGGTATGACGTTTTACTGTATCGCGCCCACTGAGGCTAGCCAATCGCTCTTTATCCTGTTGCATAATATCAACTTTAGGCTTTGCCTGTTTACTTGAATTTTTAGTCGTTTTACTCGGCATAACTTTAGCGACTAACTTTTTAACCGGCGCCAAAATTCTCTCTTTGCGCAACTCTGATATTTGTTTTGTTGAAAGCCCCTTGGCTTTAAGACGTTTAAGCGGAACTTTTTTGCCATTTTCATCTTTAGCATCCACAATTTTAACATGGGGCGGAATATTAAATTTTCCGACACCCCAAGAATCAATACAAGATGTTGTAATTTCTTTAACACATTGCGGCAACCGCACATCATCAAAATTAGTTGAAGTAAGCTTTTGAGGCAGCTTTAATTCAGCGCATTGTACTGACGGGTCTATGTTACCTTGTTCGCAACGCGACAAGTCTAACTTATAATCAGGCGCAAATTTAACATTCTCACCAATATAAACTCTTCCCTGTTGCGGCGGAATAACTGTAGCGCCGGATAAATCAACATTTTCTAAGCTAACGCTTTCATATTTTGATAAGTCAACCGCACCATTAACAACAACATTAGTCAAGTTCAAAGATTTCAATGACTGTGGAATTTGCTGTAAATTAGACATATCAAACGATTGACTATTACAGACGCGTAAACTTTCTAAATTTTGCGGTAAAACAATAGAATGAGTACATCTTTCTATACCAAGTCCTTTGGTTGGATGCTTGGATAAATCTAAATTAATTCCATCTAAGGCTATAACACTATCTTCTAAATTTTTTGTTTGTTCAATAATTTTAAGGTCTTCTATAGTTCTTGCAAAATCACCTTGGTATATATTTCCTTTAAATTCAACAGCGCAAATATCTTTCGGAAAAGAGGTGATATTCATCTGTGAATTACCTTGTGATCTGAAATCAAATTTATTATTAATAATCAAATGCCCGTCAGGAGCTTTTGATGTGTTTTGAGCGACCCACTCTTGCCCTTTGGTTTTGAGCAAAAAAGATTCCATGGTTATATTTTTTAAATCGCCTTCAAAATTCAAACCGCTAATTCCGCTTTTGGTAACCGGAAAGTTATCTAACGAGGTTACTTTTTCTGCCGGATTTAAGCTAATGGATTTAACCATCATATTTTTCATTTCTGACGGCAACTTCACAATATTTGTAGCGGATAAATTCAATTCTATATTATCATGCAATTCAGTGTGTTTCACACCTTGGGCTAATAAGGCTCCCGGATCGGCTGTATCAGTACCGAGATTTCCTTTAATTTTATATATAAAATCGGCGGCAGGCATGTTTTCAATAGAGCTTTGATCTTTGATTGTAAGGTTATTAAAACCTATACCTTTTAATGTTTCAGGAACTTTATCTATCGTATCATACGGAATTTGTATACCTTGCGGTAATTGTACAAATTTAATTTTATCCCATCCTGCAGGCATCCCATCGCACTGCATTTTATTATTAGCAGCACTATAAAACCCAGTATACTGTTGTATTGCTTCCGCGCCAATTATCTGTAAAAACCTTTCAGCTGAAACCGCAGAAACATTTTTAACATTTATATCTTGTAACCTAATGCTTTCAGTCGTTGTCGGCAACTTAGCCGCATCTATTTCCGGTATAACGTCATTATTCATCTCAAAGCTACCGACAATATTTACAGAAGATAAATCAGGTATTTTGTTTAGATGCAAGGACGTTATATTAAAAACATGTCTATTACTGTTTCCTATGAATATACTTGCCTGCAGACCATTTTCTGTTTCTTTAATATCGCCATCATGCATAAAATTACGCAAAAACTCTTTGGTGCTCATATTGTTAAGATATTCTTGATTATCGGCTTCTAATCCTTGTTTAAGTTCAAATGTATAGGCATGATTGGGATTTAATTCTTGCTCTTTTTTTTGCGCATTTTGCCGATCTTTTATATATCCAAGAACTTTGTCATCGGTCGGTTCGTGCAAAGCCATAAAATCACGCCATTCCGGGTCTGCAATTTTACCGTTTTCATCAAGCGGAATAGGATATAATTGTGGTTTTTGCGGATCAACCCCTACATAAACATATATTGCCTTTAATTTATTATGATGAGGTAAAATTGGTGTTTCTTCTATTTCCAGTGGATTTTTTATGGCTGATATATTATATTCTTTGCTTGTGCGTGAATCATAACTTGCGTTTTCAAGCCCTGTATTACAATAAAACCTTTGTTCATCACCCATACTTGCAAACTTATAGATAAAACCATATTCAAGTCCGCTTTTAGTTCTTCCATAAGTGGCTCCGCCAGCGGTGGAGCGATTATTCCCTTTACCACTATAACCGGCAGCATCTGATATTTTCGGCGCAGAGTGCGCAACTTTTCTTGAAATATTGGGAGCTACAGTAGCATAAGGATTAGCCCCCAATGTGCCTCCGCGAAACAATTCCGACATCCCGTTTTTATATACATTATCATGACCAATCGCGAAAAAATCAACAGCCTCAGCTCTTGCATAAGCCTCATTTATTTTTCGGTCAATAAAACTTTTATAATCACCACCGTTACGTTGTTCAATTTCTTGAAACTGAAGCGGATTTGGATGTTGTTCTTTGAGGTCTATACCATTTTCTTGTGAATTCTTAACTTGATGATTAGCGGCATAAAGCAAATTCTCCGGCATATGAGGATTGACATATCCGGATGTTGAGCAACTATTATTTAATGCAGTATCTTCTATTAGAGTTACTGCTTTTAATGAATCTTCCGGCTTCATGAATGGGCATAAAACGCCTGATGGCTCTACAACAAATTTATCAGTACGCGCAGCCTGAGGATCAATAAAAGAAACCGCATCAATACCTTTATCACGTAACAGATTTACTATTTCATCAACTGCTTTTTCCCTAAAATTAAGACCTATCGCAGCAGCCACCGGCTTGTCCAAACCTTCAAAATAGTTTGAAAGCGAATGTCTGATTGCATCTTGGTTTTCGGTTTGAGCAATTACCGCGTCTATGTCTTCTTTCGTCAGCGCCATTGGTGTTATCCTTAAAACATGTTATAGAAATTGCAAGTGTAAAAACTAATACTCACGTGAACTTGGCTTGAGCGGCATTTTACTAAATTGCGGCGTCATTTTGGCGTTAAAAATCGCCACAAATTCATCCGTGAGTTCAGCTCGGCGTTTTTCTACCGCTTCCGCACTTTGCAATTCGGCATAAGTATTTTTCAAAAATGTTGTCATTCCGCTGTATGCAACCCTAAGAGAGCCGTCCTCATTAGTCGCGTCATAACCGATTTGCAGCCCGCTTTTGTGGGTGGCGGATTTTTCTTTAACATTAACTTGCCAATCATCAATAAAATCTTTTAATTCTTTGCTCATTACCTACTCCTTTAACCTCAATCCGTTCACGATATCAGTATTTTACCATAAAATACCTTAACTTGCAAATGGTTAAGATGTTATTTATTAAGTTTTTTGACTTTAATTTTCATCCCGATTTTGTGGGTGGCATGCGGAGCTAACTTGATATGATAATCACCCACGTTTGAGGGCTCCGCGCACACAAAAGTTTTATGCTGGTTCACGCTCATTTCCGCCAAATCTTTATACGGGTTCCACACCACCGTGGTTTGCGAGCCGAACTTTTCAATGCTTATCACGCGGTTATAGCCGCGGTCTTCAATTTCAACCGCGCCGGTGTGCCCTAAAAATATGGAATCAAATTCCGCCGCGATGTTTATATCATCAGTAAGCGCGCCGGTTTTACCGGTTAAAGAATTTTTGTACTTTTGCCCTTTAAGCCCCTTAATGGTTACGTTTGCAAGCGAGCTGATGTTAAAATAAGCGTGCAAAGCCTCGCTGAACTCAAAAGTTTCATCACTGTTATTGGTCGTTTCAAGATAATATTCCAAAACCTCGCCGATTTTAAGCGTTAATTTTGCCGTAACCGCCAAATTATATTGCGGTTGAGAAGATAAAATCAGCTCCATTTCCGCCTTGTTTTCATCAGCAGAAAGACTAGCCACCTGCCATTCGGAAACTCTCGCAAACCCGTGCCGCGGCAAATGGTTATTCAGCTCTTCTTCCGCAAATCGCGGCCATGAAATCGGCACACCGCCCCTTATGGCGTGCACGCCGTCAAACTTATTGCGCGCGCCCACCCACAACACGTCATGCGCTTCAGTTTGCGGGCGGAATGAGAGCAAAGTTGCGCCCCATAACGCCAGTTTGGCTTCCGCCTTGAAGTTACTGATATTAATAAATCCGTCAGTTGTCATAATTATCTCCTTTTGCGTCCGGTGGCTGTCGGTTTGGCAATTTGTTTGCCGGTAAGCAAGCCAAGCAACCAGAAAACGCCGTTAATAATCAATTTGCGGTCTTTTTGTCGTAATGAAAGCCAAAAATCCCATAAGCGGCGCCACCATGATTTTGTTTTTTTCACCTCCGGTTTTGCGCCCTCGTCTTCTGTTTTAGTCAGCGGTAAATCAAGCGGTTTTATGCTTGCGCGGTATGGCTCTAACATCGCGGCAATTTGCGCGTCGGAAACATAAGCGCCGTGCACCCGTTTCAATTCGCCGTTTGCCTGCAAAAACAACGCGTCTCCGCGCCCGATAAGCTTTTCTGCTCCGGCCGCGTCCAAAATAGTGCGTGAATCGGTTGCGCTTGCGGTTTTGTAGGCAATGCGCGACGGAAAGTTGGCTTTCAGCACGCCGGTTACCACATCAACCGACGGGCGTTGAGTTGCCAAAATCAAATGAATGCCGCAGGCGCGCGCTTTTTGCGCCAACATCTGCACAGCCTTTTCAACTTTTTTATCCGCCGCCATTAAATCGGCAAATTCATCAATCACACAAACCAAATACGGCAGCGGAGAATTATCGTTATTATAAGCCTCAATATTTTTAGACATTGTTTGTTCAAAAAGCGAATATCGGCGCTCCATTTCTTGCACTAAATATTCCAAAGTTGCGGTTGCCTGCATGTTGCCGGTCACCACCGGACAGAACATATATTTTTGATTATTATAAACTGAAAATTCAATGCGTTTTGGGTCAATTAAAATAAATTTTACCTCGCTCGGCTTTTTATATTTTATCAGCGAAAGAATAAAGGTGTTAAGCCCCACCGATTTGCCCGAACCGGTCGTTCCCGCCACCAACAAATGCGGCAGTTTGCTTAAATCTGTCCAAACCGGCGCACCGACAACGTCGCATCCCAAACAAATCGGCAGTTTGCCATCAGGATGCGGAGTTTGCGCCAAAACAGCCTCAAAATCAACGGTTTTCGGGGCTGATGACGGAATTTCGAAACCGATTAAATCAGTGTTTTCAATTACCTCAACTCTGAGTGATGAAACGCCCATTTCGCGGGCAATATCATCGGTTGCCGCCGCCACATTTTTAAGTTTAGTTCCGGCCGTCGGCAAAAACTCAACTCTGGTTACCAGCGGTCCTTCTTTAATGCCGGCAACCTTGCCCGTAATGTTATAATGAGCTAAAACCTCTTCCCAATTTTGCATATTTCCTCCTGCAAAAAACATAATATAAAATTATGCCCGCAACAAATTAAAATAGCGTAAAAATATCGTGCGGCTTGATTTATTTACCACATTGTGTTAACATAGCTTGTAAGTGAGGACTAAAAAAATGACACAACAATTCAGCTGTAACATAGTTGCCGATAATAACACCGATTTTATCATTGCCGACAATATTGCAAACGGCAAAATTCCGGTTTTATTGCAAGGTTCGCAAGGCTCTTTTGTCAGCAATTATAATTTTGATATTGATACCTTATGTCAACAAGATTACTCTTTTAAGGTTGGTTTAAGACAATTAATTAAAAACATTTCAGCCAACAATAAAACAGGCAAGCCGATTAATGAAAGCTTAGCTTTGTTGCAAAATTTTATGGAACAGAAGCTTCCGTTATGTCCGAAAGAAAAAACCAATTTACGCAACGCTTGTATATTTGATGCTGATCCTTTTTCATATTTAGTTGCCAACAAAATGGCAATGTGTTCCGAGCGCGCCGCTCTCTCGCAATATGTGTTGCAAAACTGCGGCATCAAATCATATTATGTCAACAGCATGGCACAGATTCAAAACGTCACTACCCGGCCCGGACAACATTCGTATTTGATAATTAACGACAATAACAAAATGTTGGTTTATGATCCGGCCAATCCCCGCCGCAACAATCAACCGCGGATTTTAAACTCTGAAATGGACAGTGTAATTTTTGCCGATTTTATTGCCGCCATTAATTACAATGCCGAAAGCAATAACAATCTGAGTAAAAAACGCGTGGGTTTCCTCTGCGTTGATGAGCATAGCGGCAAAAATTTTTTATATCACAGTCTATGCGGCAAAAAAGGCGAAAACGTTACTCCGAGCAAACTTAAAGCCGCCCGCATTACCAAAACAAACAACTGCTGTTATGAAGAATAAAGGGATTTAAATACAACTTATACACAGCACGGACTCGTAAATATTGCAAAAAAAAAACGCGGAGTAAAATCTTTTTAAACTTAACTTTTTGAGAGGATTTTAGCTCATGAATACACAATCAGGACGTTCAATGGTGGAAATGCTCGGCGTTCTTGCTATTATCGGGGTTTTAAGCATCGGCGCTATCGCCGGTTATAACAAGGCGATGATGAAGTATAGACTCAACAAACATGCCGAGCAAATCAACACCGTAATTAACGCAGTGGCACGCAACATTCACAGCTTTGATAATCTTCAAACCGCTAACAACACCACCACTCCTATTACCAAATATTTTAGCAAAATGGGTGAAATTCCTGTTGAGATGTATACCCCGTATGAAAATTATCTCAATGATATTTTCAAAACCGAAATTTATATCGCCATTAATAAAACGGAAACCGGTAAAAAAAATATGGCAATCTTTTTTATGCTTGACCGGCTTAAAACTCAAAGCAATGATAATTTAGAAATTTGCAAAAATATTGTGCTTACTGCCAAAGAAAATCGCTACAGTATAACATATGTTGAAGTGGTCGGTGATTATAACACAGACAACTCCGGCCTTTATACCATTTGGGGCGACCAAAGATGCACCGCCTCGCGCGTTTGCCTTAAAAATATGAGTATGGACAATATTTATACCATGTGCACTAAGCTTATCGGAAAACAAAGCACACATCTTAAAATCATTTGGGATATCTAGCCTAGTTTGCGGATATATTCATAATCTTTTGCCCACGGCGAAATATCCTGCGGGCAAGTCATTCCGGTTTCCATAGTGATATAGGCATCATCGGCGGTATATTTTTTAAGCCATAAGCCAAGCGGAAACTTGCCGTCGCCGTAATGAAAATGATTATCTTCCTCATCATCGGTAAAGCCATCGCATAAATGATAAACAGTAGGGTTTAAGGCATAAAATCCGGCAAGTAAAGCCTCCGGTTTGCAACCCATGGCATAAGCGGCGCAAACCGCATGCGAAAAGTCAAAACAAAAACCGCAACCGGTTTGCTCCATAATAGTTTTAATTTCAGCGGGCGTAGTGCCGTGTAAAATTACGCCGTCGGAATGAAGCGGCAGGTTTTCAACCACAATCCGCTTGTCATTAAAAAGCTTAAACTGCCTGATGGTTTCTTTAAGATGCTCTTTAGCCTCTCCGCAACCGGCATGAACCACCATAGTTTTAGCGTGCATAATATCGGCGGCATACTGCACCGGTTCTAAAAGTTTGCGGTTAGAACTTTCAAGCGCGGGGTTACCGGCATCAAAGCCTAACAAATGGTGCGGAGCATGCAACCTTATTTCAATTCCTTTAAACATTTTTGCCAGCACATCTAACTCGGCAAAGCCGGAATCTTTAATCATCAGCTCAATAAACATATCGGTTGAATGCTTTTTAACCAACTCAATCCCCTGCTCTAATAAAGCCGGATTGGTATTTAAGTTGGTACTAAACAGTTTAAGCCCGAATTTACGCATTTTGCTTTCTCCTTTAATTTGAGGGTATAAAACAGTTTTAGCGCAATCGCAAGCATTAGTTTTTAAAAAAGCAAAAGGCGCAGATTGCTCTGCACCTTCAAAAAAAACGATTAAGCCGAAACTACCGGTAAGCTATAACTCCGGTATAGGAGTTCGGTGTAATTTTTTTGGCATTGTTCCGCGGGTCTCCATAGAATATGAACTCGTGGAACTTGCCTTGTTTGGTCTGCCCCTGCATCCATACCGTACTGCCGTCATTCAGAATGCGCCATTTGCCGGCCTCATTCTTCCATATTCCGAACTCATCAGGAACCGTGTAAATAAACGTGTCACCGTTCACATAAACAAAGGTAACCAGAATGGTCTGATAAGGATTCTTGCCGTCAAAATTCACAACAACCTTTTTAGCGGCAGAACTCATCGGAGCGGCAAAGTAATGGTACGTTTTAGCTCCTTTGAGGTCAACAACGGCAGTTTTGTGCTGCGGCTGATAAACCTCTTGCTTTGGAGTTTCAGGAAGCGGGGCTTCAACTTTCTTTTGTTTGCAGGCTGACACCATCAGAGCAAACATCGCGATAATTGCGACAACTTTCATCAACTTTTTCATAACGAAATGGTTTTAGAGTGTAAAAATAAACATAAAAGGATTTAAGCATTTTTATTAATAGC
>CALETM010000060.1 GCA_937920765.1 uncultured Alphaproteobacteria bacterium
TCAAAAGTTTAATGGTAGTGTAAAGCATCACCTAAATAAATACAGCTTAAAACCGTATAAATAAAGGCTTGCAATAAAGTTATAAACATTTCAAAAATAATAATACATGAGTCAAAGAACAGGGGAACAACCCCGCCGACCCCTAAAGCAACCACAAAACCGGCCAAAATTTTAAGCATAATATGGCCGACGGTCATATTTGCAACCAAACGGACGGTAAGGCTGAATGGTTTAGACAATAACGAAATTGCCTCAATCGGAACAACAAGCGGCGCCAACGCCATCGGAATCCCCCGCGGCAAAAATGTGCGCAAATATCCCCATTTTTTGGCTTTAATACCGACTACTATGTTAAAAATAAGCGCCAATACAGATAAGCAGCCGACGGCGGCTAAATGCGATGTAAAAGTAAAGCTATACGGAAACAAGCCTAAAAAGTTGCCGAAAGCCACAAACAAAAACACGCTGAAAATAAATGAAAAATATTTTAAGCCTTCTTTGCCGACCGTATCTTGCATTAAGCCGTGAATAAAATCGTAAATCGCTTCCGGAAATGATTGCGAAAGCGACGGAATAACCGTGCGTTTGCGCAGGCAGAATCCAAACAGTGTAACAATAGAAACCACGGCCAATACCATAAACAAGGATGAGTTGGTAAAGGAAATGTCGTATCCGTGAAAATGTAACGGAATAATCGGTTTAACTTCAAACTGTTCTAAAGGGTTTGCCATTGATTTATTTTACTCCTTGCTTTTATCTTCAGCCCTAAATGATTTATAAATATTTAACATTCCGGCAGCTCCGCCAAAAATTATAAATAAAGCCAATAACCATGGCTTTGTGCCCAATAACATATCAAGTAAATAGCCGATGCCGGCGCCGACCAAAACTCCGGCAATTAATTCCGCGCTGATTTGAAAACCAACGGCCGAACGATGATAATCGGCGCGTTCGGCATCGTTTTTTTCAACAGTGAGCTTATGCTTTTGCTTAAACTCGCTGATTTTTTTGTTTATATTTTTAATATCATCAGGCTCATTCATTTATTTTTTGCTCATAGAGTTAAGGCGGTTATTTAAATAAGCTGCAAAGTTATTATAATCAGGCATGCCGTACATAATTTCATTGGTTTCGCCGCCGGTGATTAAAAATGCCGGAGTGCCTTGAACTTTAAGCTTGTCAATAGCCTCTTGCCGTTCTGCTAAAATATTTTGCACCATTTCGCTGTTTTTGGAGCATGCCTCAAATTCGGCATCATCAAAGCCGTTTTGCGCGGCAATTTTTTTAATTACGGAAGCAGAATCAAAAGCGAGCTGCCATTCGCGCTGCCGCTCAAACATAGAACGGACAAACGCAGGACGATTTTCAGCCGGCATACATTGCGAAATTAAGGCGCCTTGCATAGATTTGCGGTCAAGCGGAAAGTTTACAAATTTTATTTTAAGTTTGCCGGCGCTGATAAAATCTTTTTCAATCTTTGGTAAAATGTTTAGATGAAAATCAGCGCAGTGAGAACAGCCGAGCGAAGATATTTCATACATGGTAAGCGGTGCGTCGGGGCTGCCTAACGTGTAAACCGGATTAAAGTTAATGGCAACATTGTGATTAATCGGAGAAGAAATTTCGTTTGATTGCGCATAAGCGTTATTTACTAATGTGAAGGTTCCGTTTTCATAAACAAAACCCTTAAAAGAAAGGTAAATATAAGCGCAAACGGTGTATAACAGCAGCGATGTAATAAAAGTGCTGATGTAACGAATAGTTTTTTCCACTGTTTTCTCTCCTATTTTTTAGTGCTGAAAATGCTTTTGCCGAGTTTTTGCAGGCTGAGCTTTAGTTCTTTATGTTGAATATCTTCCGTAACACTGTCAATATAATTTTGTTCTTCTTTAGTTACAAGCTTTTTCTCAAGGTTATCTTCATAAACCGCCAGAGTTTCCGGATTGATAAACCCGTCATTTTGTATAAGTTTTAATTTGCTCACGGCCTGATAGCCGAAAAAAGTGTTGATTTTTTCTAAAATAAGAGGTGTTCGGTGTTGAATTTCCATAGCAAAACCGCCGCTTGCCGCCATTAAATACAGCGTGCCGTTATTGCGTGTTCCGGCCTTGAATTCTATTCTTTGCGGCAGGCTGTATTTGGCTAAATCTTCCCCGACAATATTTTTCCAGTTGGCCAAAATTTCAACTTCCGCCATGCCTTTGGTACCCAAAAGCTTTTTAACCAAAGGCGTCATGCTTGCCGAAAGATTTTCAAATCCGTTGCTTTGATGTTCGGCTGAAATTATGTTATTGTTTTTATTTTCCATCGGATAGCTTTCAAAGTTTAAAGTTGCGCAAAGGGTGGTTGTTTTGTACAATTTCCGCAAGTTTTTCGGAGGTTATATGCGTATAAATTTCCGTAGTTGCAATATTTTCATGCCCGAGCATTTTTTGTACTGAGCGTAAATCGGCCTGATGATTTAAAAGATTAGTCGCAAACGAGTGGCGCAAAGTGTGCGGCGATATAATGCGTTCGTCAAGTTCGGCCTCAATGGCAAGCATTTTAAGGTTTTTAAAAAACGTATCGCGGGTAATGTGTCCGCTTTGTGATGATTTTGAAGGAAATAACCAATTTGAGGTTTTGCCTTCCGCAATAAAATTATTGCGGTAAGTGTTGCAATATTCCAGCACTTTGCGTATTGCAGAATCAGCTACCGGCACGATTCGCTCTTTGCTTCCTTTGCCTTTAACCATAATTTGCTTTTTGTCGGTATTAATGGCTCGTTCCGGTAAAGAAATGAGCTCTGAAACGCGCAGTCCGGTGGCAAACATTAAATCAATCATCACGCCGATTCGTTTAATAGAAAAATTGGAGTGCTCTTGCGCGGTTTTGCTCAAAACGTCAATCTGCACCGGCGTTAAAAACTTAGGCAAAGGCTTTTCTTGCTTTGGCGATGAAATATTAGCCGCGGGGTTTTCGCGCAATATGTTTTCTGAAAATAAAAAACGGCAGAATTCCCGCATGGCCGAAAGTTTGCGCGCCTGTGATTTGGGGCTGTAATAGTGATTGCCCAGCTCTTGTATGTATGCGGAAATGTTTTGTTCTGAAATTTTTTCCGGCGGCACGGGGCAAATTTCAAAAAACTGCAAAATATCGCGCTGATATGCATCAAGCGTGTTGACGGCGGCGCCTTTTTCTGCCGCCATAGTGTCTAAAAACAGTTGTAGATAAGAGTTTGCCATTTATTTGGTATAGTTAATTGATACTTCTTTTTCAACATGGTGTGAAATCGGTGAAATGTCTTTGGTGGCAACATAAACAAC
>CALETM010000061.1 GCA_937920765.1 uncultured Alphaproteobacteria bacterium
CTATCGGCCAACGACAGGTGTGGTTATCAAGCTCAGTAAGCTGAGGCATGCGCTGCTGCCGATTTTCTTTTCAACATTTAAGGGTTTTACCTCTGTCGGAGTTTCGGCTGATTTTTTATCATGAGCCGCAACCGGTTCGGCAGCGGTTTCATCTTCTTTTTTCTTAATTGGGGAGGGGCGCGCGGTTAAATTAAGACGGTGAACCTTGCCGACAATAGAGTTTTTGGAAACACCTAAGTTTTTTGCAATTTCATTGGTGGTAAGCCCTTGTTTCCACATTTTTTTAAGGCCTTCTACCATTTCATCAGTCCAAGCCATCGCGATTCTCCTTTCATATAAAACGATTGCTTCAATGCTTGAAGTTTACGTTAAGATTTATTGCGAGTCTATAATTAATTCGAAAATTAGCACTTTTTTTTAACAAAAAATATGTTATTGTTAAAAATATTATTACAACAGTCGGAAAATTTTATGAAAAAACAACTGATTTTTGGGGCGGCGGCCTTGTGCGCGGCGGCATTTGCAGTTCAGGCGGCTGATTTGCCGGCGCAGCCGGTTAATATGCGCTCGTTTGCCAAATATTATAAAGTAGATTTAGACGCTCCGCTTCCGGATTTAAAATCATTATCGGCAGAATATGCCAAAGCAACCGAATTATTTAATCCGCGCTATTTGGTAAGTTGGGATATGGGGCCGGTATTCGACCGCGTGTGGGCGGTGACCATAACTTCATACGGAACATCTGAAAAACGCATTAAATCAGCCGGCGAAGATGATTTGTATGAAATGATAAAAATGCTGCCGAAAGAATATTATCCGTATATCGGTCCGATGCTGCACAAATCTCCCGGAATTTCAGAAAAAATCTTAAATATGCCGGGGATAAAAGAAACCAAAAATAAATTTCCGGAACGCATAGCGCCGCAATTGCAAGGTATTGAAGATTTAGAGTTTTTGTCGCCGTATTTGTATATTTTACTGATGCCGGAAATGTGGCCTGAGAATAATAAGCATATTGAAAAACCGCGCCTGCGTCCGGCCAAACAGCCGCAAGTTAAGTATAATCCTGAATTTTATGCCGATTTGTTACGCCAAATTCCTGACGAGGGTTTCGGCGGGGCGGCGAGAACTAATCAAAAAGCAGGATTTGACCAATTGCGCACTTTGCACATTACTTCGTCATCGCCTTTAACCGGCGCCGATGTTAAGGCCTTTGCAGACACACTTGACAATGTTAAAGCTTTTAGCACGGTTGATAATATGCTTAAATTGATTAATGCCGGTCGTTTAATGGATTATTGGGAACAAAAAAACGGCACCGCGCTCACGCTCAATTCATTAAAAGACGCGGCTAATCCGTGCCAACGCTTGGCTCTTAAAGTTAAATGGGCGGGGCTTGAAACCGAGTTTGCCAAAGTTTACTCATCGGAAGGTTTTGACCTTAAAGGCTGGGCGTATACCTGTGATAAAACCATAAAAGCATATCGCATAGCCCGTATCAGTTCGGGCAAACTTGCCAGTATTAGAGCATATCGCGAAGGAGTTTATGACGCTTATATTAACGCCATGAATCCAAAATGGCGCGATAATCAATTTGCCACCATGCAAAGCATTATTGAAATGTATAAGGCGCCGCGCGATGATGTGTTTACGGTTTTGAAAAACGAAACCCTGCTTAATGAAAAAATTACCCCGCTCGGCGGAATGCTTGCCAGCGTGCCGATTGCAAATTAAGTATGTTTTTTAAAAAATCTGTTGCATTTATGTTTCAGAGTCTGTATAACTTTGTAAAAATGTGTTCAAAACTCAAATATATAAGGGAAAAAAATGGCAAGAGTTACAGTTGAAGATTGCGTTGAAAAAGTTCCTAACCGTTATGAATTGTTAATGGTTGCGGCTCAGCGCGCTAAAGATATTGAAGCCGGTTCTCCGCTTCAGGTTGAACGTGACAATGACAAAAACGCGGTTGTTGCTTTGCGCGAAATTGCCGAAGGCAAAGTCAGCATTGAAGAACTGCAAAAATCTTTGGTTATGAATCTTCAAAAATATGTTGAAGTTGAAGAGCCGGAAGAAGAAGAGCTTGAAATTATGGCCGCTGAAAAAGAGCTTTCAGGGCTTGATAATCAGTTTGACAGCAGTATGTTGCTCGATTCGGATATGAATGATTCTATGCAGATTCATGATGGCGATGAACCGCTTGATGATACCGATGGCGATATTGACTCTGATGATGATTTTGACGATTCGTCTGCCGATTTGGGCGACGACGACATGTCAGATGATTTTTCTGATGAAGGCGATGATTTTTAGCCGTATTAAGATAATCTAAAGTTTTACGCTGTAAACTAAAGCAGAATATGATTCAAGGAAATGTTATTCCGACGCATATTCTGCTTTAATTTTTTAAATTAAGAGTTTATGATGTTGGCAGAGGTTGCATGTTAAGACAGTATGAATTAGTTGATTTGGTTAAATCGTATGACCCTGAAGCAGATGAAGACGCGTTAAACAGGGCGTATGTGTTTGCTATGAAAAAACACGGCGGACAATTGCGCACATCGGGCGATCCGTATTATTCGCACCCGATTGAAGTTGCCGGTATTTTAACTAAATTTAAATTAGACTCAGCCTCTATTATTGCCGGCCTTTTGCATGACACCGTTGAAGATACCGATACTACCGTTGAAGAAGTTCGCGAGCTGTTCGGCGATCAGGTTGCCTCTTTGGTTGACGGCTTAACCAAATTGGCGATGATTGAGCAAAAATCAGGCAGCAGCAAGCAAGCGGAAAATTTCCGCAAACTTTTGCTCGCGATGTCAGATGATATTCGGGTTTTGTTAATTAAGCTTGCCGACCGTTTGCACAACATGCGCACACTGCATTTTTGCCCGCCTGAAAAGCGTCAGCGAATTGCGCGTGAAACTTTGGATATTTATGCGCCGCTGGCTGAACGTATCGGCATGCAGGAAGTTAAAGACGAGCTTGAAGAAATTGCCTTTGCCGAGCTTCATAAAGAAGCGCATGATTCCATTATTGCCCGCCTCAATTTTTTGCGTGAGCAAGGTAGCAATATTGTGCCTAAAATTATTGCTCAGCTTGAAAAAGATATGGCTGAAAACGGCATCAAGGCCACAGTGACCGGACGTGAAAAAGCGCCTTATTCCATTTGGCGTAAAATGCAACAAAAAAATGCCTCGTTTGAGCAACTTTCCGATATTATGGCGTTTCGCATTTGCGTTGATGACATTGCCACCTGTTATCAGGCATTGGGGGTTATTCACAGCAAATATCATATGGTGCCGCGACGCTTTAAAGATTATATTTCCACCCCCAAACCGAACGGCTATCAGTCTATTCATACCGGAGTAATCGGTCCGGAAGACACCCGCATCGAAATTCAAATCCGCACTTATGAAATGCATGAAATTGCTGAAAAAGGCGTGGCGGCGCATTGGGCTTATAAGCAGGGGCAAAAAGCCGAAGGACGCAATTTCAGGTGGATACGAGAGCTTTTAGAAATTTTGGATCAGGCAGCCAATCCGGAAGAATTTTTAGAAAACACCAAGCTTGAAATGTATAATGATCAGGTGTTTTGTTTTACGCCGAAAGGCGATTTAATCGGTTTGCCGCGCGGTTCAACACCGGTTGATTTTGCGTATGCCGTGCATTCTAAAGTAGGAAACACCTGCGTCGGCGCCAAAGTAAACGGCGAGATTAAGCCTTTGCGCACCGTGTTGCAAAACGGTGATCAGGTTGAAGTTTTAACTTCAAAAGCTCAACACCCTTCCACCGAATGGGAGCGCTTTGTGGTTACCGGCAAGGCAAAAGCCGCGATTCGCCGTTATGTTCGGGCGGTTAAGCGTGAGCAGTTCATTAATCTCGGTAAAGAAATGCTTGAACGCTTGTTTAAGGGTGAAAGCCTGGAGCTTAGCGATAAGGGTTTGGTCGGCGTTATGCAAAATTTTGAGGCGGAAACGGTTGATGACATTTATGCTAAAGTCGGCGAGGGAATAATCAGCGGTTGGGATGTGCTTAAAGCTATTTATCCGGCCTATAAGCAGTCTAAGCTTGAAAAGGTGGTTAATTCGATTAAAGTTCCGGGGTTCCGTAAAAAGAAAAAGTCTGAACCGCTTAAAATTAAAGGACTTATCAGCGATATGGCAGTGCATTTTGCCGGTTGCTGCCACCCGTTGCCGGGGGATAGAATTGTCGGCATTGTTACCACCGGTAAAGGCGTTACCGTTCATACTATTGATTGCAAAGCTTTAGAGCAATACAGCAATGAGCCGGAGCGCTGGCTTGATATCGATTGGGGCGATAATGCCGAAGAAGAGCTGCACACTGCTCGTATTAAAGTTATGCTCAGCAATGAGCCGGGGGCGCTTGGCGATTTATCAAATCTGATTGCGCGGCAGGGAGCCAACATTTCAAACTTAAACATTGTGTACCGCACCTTAAACTATTTTGAGCTTTTAATTGATTTGGATGTTAAGGGTTTGCAGCACTTAAACACCATAATTGCGGCATTAAAGGCTTCAAAGGTGGTAAGTTATGTTTCACGCGCGGCGCAATAAACGCCTGAAAGGTTATAAATGATTTTTGGGATCGGAACAGATATTGTAAATGTCACCCGTCTTGAAAAAAGCAACGAATTTTTAGAACGCTTTGTTAAGCGCAGTATGACCGAAGATGAACAACAGGCTATGGGCTTGCGCCATTTAACCGATTTGCAAAGCAGGGCATTGTATATTGCCAAGCGTTTTGCCGCCAAAGAGGCGGTGGTTAAAGCCATGGGCACCGGCTTTCAAGACGGAATTTATTTATCGGATATTGAAGTTTTGCATGAGCGTAGCGGGCGTCCGATTGTAAAATTGCACGGCGCAGCCTTAAAATATGTGCAAACCGTTGTCGGTAAGCATGCGGCAGTGCATATTTCTTTAAGCGATGATTATCCGTTTGCAACCGCAGTCGCTGTTATTGAAGCTTGTTAAAATAAAAATAAAATCGGCAGTTGCGCTGTTCACAGTTGTTGCAAAGATTATCAATTTCTGTAACGGTAACGTCTTTTAAGCACTTAACATCAGAGGTACAGTTTTTATCTCCGTACAAATTGCCGTAACTTTTACTCACCACGCTGCCGTTATTTGATGACAGAGAATCAACGGATACGGAACTTATGTCATTGCGCCATTCTTTAGCTAAATTAACATAAGCCATGCAAAGTTCTTTTTGATTCTGCTCAAATGACCAGCCGACGCCGACCGCCTTGGCGGGGTCTTTAAAAATCCATGCCGGATTATTAAAGGCGTCATAAATAAAGCGCGGAGATGTGTCTGTAAATTTAAAACCGTCCGGCAGCCAACCGGCTTTGGCCATGGTTTCGGTATAGTATACATAGCCGTGCCCGTCATCGGTTAAAGAGCTTTTATCGGGTGCCACTTTGGTAATAATGGCGGCAAATAATTGGTTGGCGGCCTCAATCGCTTTGTTGAGCTTGTACTTGCTCATTGCCTTGGAATAACCGGCAATCGCCCCGACGGATAATACGCCTATTATCGCCAGAACGCCGAGCATTTCAACCATACTTCTGCCGGTGCAAACACTGTCATTCTCAAACTTAGGCGATGCGTCCGCCCCCTCTCTGTCATTATCGAGCTTGACCCGATAATCCAGGTTGAATAAATTTGCTACTTTATTTGACCTGGACTC
>CALETM010000062.1 GCA_937920765.1 uncultured Alphaproteobacteria bacterium
AGATAGCGTAGCGTCTCGTGGGCTCGGAGATGTGTATAAGAGACAGGCATTATATCGTGCGTATAACATAAATCAACCATAATCGTAAAAACAGGAGTTTTAATATGCACAAAAATTGTAAATTTGCCGTAGTGTTGTCAGGCTGCGGCAGAGCCGACGGTTCGGAAATTCATGAAGCAACATGTGCGTTGCTTGCCATCAGCAATGCCGGCTGTTCATATCAGTGCTTTGCGCCGGATATTGAGCAAGCCGCGGTAGTTAATCATTTAACCGGCAAAAGAATAGGCGAAAAACGCAATGTTTTGATAGAATCGGCTCGTATCGCCCGCGGAAATATCAAAAAACTGACTGAATTTAATCCGCAAGATTATAACGCCGTAATTTTTATCGGCGGGGTTGGCGCAATTACCAACTGGTGTGATTTTGCTATAAATGCCGATAATTGCACAGTTGAGCCGTCTGTTTATAATGCAGTTATGAACAGCTATAAAAGTGGCACGGCAATCGGGGCTATGTGCATTGCTCCAGTGTTGATTGCCAAAGTTTTGGGCGGTGAGGGCGTTTGCGTTACTATCGGTAATGATGCGGAAGTTGCAGACATAATTTCCGCTATGGGCGCTAAGCACCAAAACTGCGCTGTTACGGAAGCTTGCGTTGATAAAAAATGCAAAGTTGTAACCACTCCGGCATATATGCTCGCCGCTTCAATTTCAGAAGTCGCAATCGGTGCTCAAAATATGGTAAAGGAAATACTTAACTTGGCAAAATAACGGGCTGAATATTATGCGTTTTGTTGATACCCATATCCACTTGCAAGATTTTGATATACCGGCGGAAGAAGTTATTTGCCTTTTGCGGCAAAACGGCGTTGATAAATGTATTTGTATTTCAGCTACGGAAGATGATTGGAAAAAAGTCGGCGCTTTAGCGCAAAAGTTTCCGCAAACTGTGGTACCGGCGTTTGCTATTCATCCGTGGTATGCCCATAGTGCAAAATCAGGCTGGCGCAGCAGGTTAGAGCAAAAGCTTAAAGACTTTCCGCAAGCTTTAATCGGCGAGTGCGGACTTGACCTCTTAAAAGGAGAGGAACCATCGCAACAACAAAAAGTGTTTGAAGAACACATTGCTTTAGCTAAGCAATACCATCTCCCGCTTTTGCTGCATATGGTAAAAGCTTGGGATTTGTTAAATGATTATTGGAATAAACTGCCGCAACCGTTTGTTTTTCATTCGTTTAACGGAAGCGTCGAAATGTTGCGGCAAATAATTAAGCACGGCGGCTATGTTGCTGTAAATGATAAAATTTTACGGACAAAGCATGCGGAAGAGGTTATTAAAAATGTGCCTGAACTCAGGTTATTGCTTGAAACAGACGCTCCGTATCAGAGCAAAATATCCGATTTGCCGCGCTTGTGTGAAAATATTGCTTTAATTCGTGCGGAACGGGTTGAAGAATTGGCTGAGAATGTTTATTATAACTCATTGAGGATTATAAATTTATGAACGAAAAAAGACTTATGCGCACCAAAGCTTTACTGGGTGAAGATGGTGTAAAAAATTTGCAAAACGCCACGGTTATGCTCTTCGGGCTCGGCGCAGTCGGCGGTTATGCCTTGGAAGGCTTAGCTCGCGCCGGTATCGGACATTTGATTTTGGTCGACTTTGATGTTTTTGACGAGAGCAATATCAACCGCCAGATTTTGGCGCTCAGCTCTACCATCGGCAAAAAAAAGACGGAAGCGGCCAAGCAAAGGGTTTTGGAAATTAATCCGGAATGTGATGTTGAGCTTGAAGATACTTTTGTAACTGATGAAAATATAAACATTTTATTGAGTCGAAAAATTGATTATGCCGTTGATGCTATTGACATATTAAAGTCAAAATGCAGTTTGATGTATGAGCTTTACAAGCGCCAAATTCCGTTTGTCAGCTCAATGGGTGCGGCGCTTAAAACCGATGCAACATGCATTAAAACCGCCAAGCTCTCGCAAACGGTTAATTGTCCGATGGCGCGTTGTATTCGGCAAAACTTAAAAAAGCGCGGTGTTGATTTAAGCAAAATAGATTGTGTTTTTTCGTCGGAACAATGCAATTTGCCTGAAGGAGCAATTAGTAAAAATCCTCAGGGCGGTAAAAACATTTTAGGCTCTTTGCCCACCATTACAGCCATTTTCGGCTTAACCATCGCTAATAAAATAATTGGAGATATTGCAAAAGGAAGGTAATTTATGCAACATAATTCGGCGGACTATAAGGACTGTCTCTTATACACATCTCCGAGCCCACGAGACGCTACGCTATC
>CALETM010000063.1 GCA_937920765.1 uncultured Alphaproteobacteria bacterium
TATTCGTCGGCAGCGTCAGATGTGTATAAGAGACAGACATTACCTATTGCTTAAAGAAAATCGGTTACCTATATAACCTTTTAGAAATTGAAGTTTACTTAACAAACAAAAGGATTTAGATAATGAGTAATAAAGTATTGGGTATTGACTTAGGTACCACAAACTCCTGCTTTGCAGTTATGGAAGGCGGGGAGGCAAAGGTTTTGGAAAACTCTGAAGGTGCTCGTACAACTCCTTCAATGGTTGCTTTTACCGATGCCGAACGTTTGGTTGGCGCAGCCGCAAAACGTCAGGCTGTTACTAACGCTGAAAACACATTGTTTGCCATTAAGCGTTTAATCGGTCGTCGTTATGACTCGCCGGAAGTTCAAAAAGATAAAGCTACCGCTCCGTTTAAAATTATTGAGGGCGATAACGGTGATGCTTGGGTTGAAGTTAAAGGTCAAAAATATGCCCCGTCGCAAATTTCGGCTATCGTTTTGCAAAAGATTAAAGAATATGCCGAAAGCTACCTCGGTGAAAAAATTGATAAGGCCGTTATTACGGTTCCGGCATATTTTAATGACTCGCAGCGTCAGGCCACCAAAGACGCCGGTAAAATTGCCGGATTAGATGTTTTGCGTATCATTAACGAGCCGACGGCTGCCGCTTTGGCTTACGGCCTTGATAAAAAGGCTTCCGGCACTATTGCGGTTTATGACCTCGGCGGCGGTACCTTTGATATTTCAATCTTGGAAATCGGCGACGGTGTGTTTGAAGTTAAATCAACTAACGGTGATACGTTCCTCGGCGGTGAAGACTTTGACCAACGTATTGTAAACTATTTGGCCGATGAGTTCAAAAAAGAGTCGGGCATTGATCTTAAAAATGATAAGCTTGCTTTGCAACGCTTGAAAGAAGCTGCCGAAAAAGCTAAAATTGAGCTTTCTTCAGCTACTCAGACTGATGTAAACTTGCCGTTTATTACAGCTGATGCTACCGGTCCGAAACACTTGAATATTAAACTCACCAGAGCTAAACTTGAATCTTTGGTTGATGATTTGATTGACCGCACGGTTGCTCCGTGTCAAAAAGCTTTGGCCGATGCCGGCTTAAAAGCTAGCGACATCAGCGAAGTTATTTTGGTTGGTGGTATGACCCGTATGCCGAAAGTGCAAGAAAAAGTAAAAGAAATCTTTGGCAAAGAGCCTCATAAAGGTGTAAACCCCGATGAAGTTGTTGCTGTCGGCGCTGCTATTCAGGGCGGTGTTTTGATGGGCGATGTTAAAGATGTTTTGTTGCTTGATGTAACTCCGCTTTCATTGGGTATTGAAACATTAGGCGGCGTGTTCACTCGTTTGATTGATCGTAACACCACTATTCCGACCCGTAAATCGCAGGTATTTTCAACTGCCGAAGACGGTCAGACCGCTGTTACCATCAGAGTATTTCAGGGCGAACGTGAAATTGCCGCTCATAACAAATTGCTCGGTCAGTTTGATTTGGTTGGTATTCCGCCTGCACCGCGCGGTATGCCGCAAATTGAAGTTACCTTTGATATTGACGCCAACGGCATTGTAAATGTTTCGGCTAAAGATAAGGCAACCGGCAAAGAGCAGGCTATTCGTATTCAGGCCAGCGGCGGCTTATCTGATGCTGATATTGAAAAAATGGTTAAAGATGCTGAAGCTAATGCTGAAGCCGATAAAAAGAAGAAAGAGGAAGTTGAAACCCGTAATCAGGCAGAGGCTTTGATGCACACCACCGAAAAAACCTTGAAAGAAAACGGTGATAAAATCAGCGCCGCCGACAAGACCATGATTGAAGAAGCTATCGCAGCTTTGAAAACCGCTCTTGAAGGTACCGACACTGAGGCTATTAAGGCCAAAAGCGATGCGTTGATGCAGGCTTCCTTAAAATTGGGTGAGGCTATGTATAAAGCTCAAGGCGCGGCAGGCGGCTCAACCGAAGGTGCTGCCGGTGCTGATGCTGGCGCTCAAAGCGGCTCAAACGGCGGTGACGACAAAGTTGTTGACGCTGACTATGAAGAAGTTAAATAACGCTTTTTCAAAACTTGCAAACGACCTCTCATTCGGGAGGTCGTTTTGCTGTAATAAAAATGCAAAAATTGCTTGACTCTTTAATATGTTAAAGCTAGTATGCGGGCACTTGCGTGAAGAAGATTCTTTTTCCGCAGGTGTTTTGTATTAAATTTTAAACTTTTAAGGAAATTTGTGATGCCTACAATTAATCAGTTAATTCGTAACTCACGAACACCAAAAGTGAAGAGAAACAAAGTTCCGGCTTTGAAAGCTTGTCCACAAAAACGCGGTGTTTGTACAAGGGTTTATACAACAACCCCTAAAAAGCCTAACTCGGCTTTGCGTAAAGTGGCACGTGTACGTCTTACAAACGGCTTTGAAGTAATCAGCTACATCCCTGGTGAAGGTCATAATCTTCAAGAACACTCAGTGGTGCTGATTAGAGGAGGCCGTGTGAAAGACTTGCCTGGTGTTCGTTATCATATTATTCGCGGTACCTTGGATACTCAAGGTGTGTCAAAACGTCGTCAACGTCGTTCTTTATACGGCGCTAAGAGACCTAAATAGGAGAATGCCAGATGTCACGTCGTCATAGTGCTGTAAAAAGAGCCGTACTGCCTGATGCAAAATATAATGATAAGGTAGTGGCCAAATTTATTAACAATATTATGGAAGATGGTAAAAAGGCCGTTGCTGAAAAAATTCTGTATTCAGCCTTTGATATTATTGCTTCCAAAACTAAACAAGATGCTTTAAGCGTGTTTTCAGAAGCTGTTGAAAACGTTAAGCCGATGGTTGAAGTTCGTTCACGCCGCGTTGGCGGTGCAACCTATCAGGTTCCGTGTGAAGTTCGCGCCGATCGTCGTCAGGCTTTGGCTATCCGTTGGATTATTGCCGCTGCTCAAAAACGTTCGGAAACAACCATGACTGACAGACTCGCTAATGAGCTGTTAGATGCGTTTGCCAACAAAGGTTCTGCTGTTAAAAAACGTGAGGATACTCACAGAATGGCTGAAGCTAACAAAGCTTTCTCTCATTACAAATTCTAAGCGAGAGGGTTTTGTAAAATGGCTCGTACACATAAACTTGAAATGTATAGAAATATCGGCATCATGGCACATATTGATGCCGGTAAAACCACAACAACCGAACGTATTCTGTATTACACCGGTGTAAACCACCGTATCGGTGAAGTTCACGATGGCGCCGCCACCATGGACTGGATGGAACAAGAACAAGAACGCGGTATTACCATTACCTCAGCAGCCACAACCTGCTACTGGAAAGGTTACCGTATTAACATCATTGATACCCCCGGACACGTTGACTTTACTGTTGAAGTTGAACGTTCGCTGCGCGTGTTGGATGGTGCTGTTACCGTATTTGACTCGGTTGCCGGCGTTGAACCGCAATCTGAAACAGTTTGGAGACAAGCTGATAAATACAATGTTCCGAGAATTTGCTTCTGCAACAAAATGGACCGTATCGGCGCCAACTTCTATCGTTGCTTGGATATGATTGTTGATCGCTTGGGTGCTCGCCCGATGGCTATTCAATTGCCTATCGGCGCTGAAGCCGAATTTAAGGGTATTATCGACCTTGTTACCATGAAGGCCATCATCTACACAGGTGATACTGCAGATTCTCCGATTGAAGAAACTGAAATTCCGGCTGATATGAAAGCTAAAGCCGAAGAATATCACAATCAGTTGGTTGAAATGGCTGTTGAACAAGATGAACAAGCAATGGAAGATTATCTTGAAGGTAAAGAAATCTCTGTTGAAACCATCAAAAAATGTATTCGTAAGGGTACATTGAGCCAAGATTTTGTTCCGGTATTATGCGGTACCGCATTCAAAAACAAAGGTGTTCAGCCTTTGCTTGATGCCGTAGTTGCTTATCTGCCTTCACCGACAGATATTCCGGCTATTCGCGGTGTTAAACCCGGAACTGATATTGAAGAAGACAGACGTCCGAGCGATGCAGAGCCGTTGTCTGCTTTGGCATTCAAAATTATGAATGACCCGTTTGTTGGTTCTTTAACCTTCACTCGTATTTATTCAGGCGTTATGAATGCAGGTTCTTATGTTTACAATTCAGTAAAAGATAAAAAAGAAAGAATCGGCCGTATGCTTTTGATGCATGCTAACAAACGTGATGATATTAAAGAGGCTTATGCCGGTGATATTATTGCTTTGGCAGGCTTAAAAGATACTACAACCGGTGATACCTTGTGTGATCCTGATAAACCGATTGTTTTGGAAAACATGGTATTCCCTGAGCCGGTTATTCAGTTGGCTGTTGAACCTAAAACTAAAGCAGACGTTGAAAAAATGGGCTTGGCTTTGGCTCGTTTGGCTATGGAAGATCCGTCTTTCAAAGTATCGTCTGATCCTGAAAGCGGTCAAACAATTATTGCCGGTATGGGCGAATTGCACCTCGACATTATTGTAGATCGTTTGAAAAGAGAATTTAAGGTAGATGCAAACGTTGGTGATCCTCAAGTGGCTTACCGTGAAACCATTACTAAACCTTGTGATATTGAATATACTCACAAAAAACAATCTGGTGGTGCCGGTCAGTTCGCTAAGGTTAAAATTAAATTTGAACCGACTGAAGATCATACCGGATTTGAGTTTATCAACACTGTTGTTGGCGGTAACGTTCCGAAGGAATATATCCCCGGTGTTGAAAAAGGTTTAAGAAGCGCTATGGAAAGCGGTGTTTTAGCAGGATATCCGGTTACCGGTGTTCGCTGCAACCTGTATGATGGTGCTTATCACGAAGTTGACTCTAACGTTATGTGCTTTGAAATCGCTGCCCGTGCAGCCTTCCGTGAAGGTATGCGTCAGGCCGATGCCAAAATCTTGGAGCCGATTATGAAAGTTGAAGTTGTTACCCCTGAAGAATATATGGGTGACATCATCGGCGACTTAAACTCACGTCGTGGTTTGGTCAATGGTATGGATCAAAGAGGCAACGCTCGCGTTATTGATGCGTTTGTACCTTTGGCCAACATGTTTGGCTATGTAAACACTCTGCGTTCATTGTCTCAAGGTCGTGCTCAGTTTACGATGATCTTTGATCACTATTCTGAAGTACCGAGAGATGTAGCAGAAACAATTAAAAGCAAAAATGCTTAATTAAACCGGTTAGGGGCGTCCTAACGCCCCTGACGATTTTTTGATAAATTAAATTTGGAGTAATTTTAAATGGCAAAAGAGAAATTTGAGCGGAGCAAGCCGCACTGCAATATCGGAACGATT
>CALETM010000064.1 GCA_937920765.1 uncultured Alphaproteobacteria bacterium
GTATTTGTATGTATAACAACTTTTATTATTTTTGTCAAACTATATTTGTCTATATTATACTTTGACAATACCGGTTGCCATGGCATAAATGGCAAACAAGGCAATAATTATCAAAACCACGGCTAAAATCAGCTCATGCTTGGTAAACACTTGTTCACCTTTGCTGTTTTGACGCCGCGCCCAAATATAAACCGGAATCCCCAAGGCCATAAAGATTATCGCCATCAGCAAATACTGCAAACCGGCGGCATAAATCAGCCACAAAGCATACAATGAACCGATTATAGCGGAAATTAAAGCTGTGGAACGACGCACATAAGCAGTGGTCGGGTATTCATGATCTTCGCAAATTTTCCACAAATAAGCGCAACTTGCCAAATAAGCCGGAAGCACCATTACGCTGGTAATGCTTAGCATTGTATTCCACGCATTGCCCGAAAAATAAACCAACAGCATAAACACCTGCATTATGGAGCTTGTAACCCACAATGAAACATTCGGAGCACCGTTTTTATTTTCAGAAGCAAATTCTTTCGGAAAAGTGCCGTTTTCTGAGGCTGCTTGCGGAATTTGCGCCGTAACCATCGTCCATGCCAGCCAGCTTGATAAAACCGAAATCAGCAAACCGATATTCATTAACCATGCGCCCCATGAACCGACAATTTTTTCTAAAATTCCGGCGGTTGAAGGGTTCGGCACCGCCGCTAATTCAGCCTGTGTCATATAACCGAACGGCAATAATGAGAGCATAACATAAATTGCCAAGCAACCCAAAAAGCCGAGCAATGTTGCTTTGCCCACATCTTGCGGGGCTTTGGCGTGTTTAGACATAACCACCGCGCCCTCAATGCCGATAAACGCCCATAAAGTAACCAGCATGGTGCTTTTTACCTGCGCGGATAACCCGCCGAGTTTAGCGCGGGTTGCCATATTTTCGCCCCAAAAATCAAAGCTGAATTTGTCGCTGTGGAACGCAAACAGCACAATTAAAATAAACAAAATTAACGGCACAATTTTGCCGACCGTACCGATAATATTGATAATAGTGGCTTGTTTAATACCGCGTAAAACCAAAAAGTTAAAGCCCCAAATTAAGAGCGAGCCGCCGATAATGGAAATTAAATTGTTGCCTCCGGCAAAATAGGGCGGAAAAAAGTAATTCAAAGCATCCATAGTTATTACGGCATAGCCGACATTGCCGCAAATTTGGCACAACCAATACGACCAACCGATGGTAAATCCGGCATAAGAGCCGAATCCCTCGCGGCTGTACATATAAATACCGGCGGTCAAATCGGGTTTGGCTTCCGATAAAATACGGAAAGTGTTGGCAATAAAATAAACGCCGAATCCGGTGATAATCCACGCCAACAGCACGGCGCCGGCCGAAGCTCCCGCCGCCATATTCTGCGGCAGGCTGTATATGCCGCCGCCAATCATGGAACTGACAACAATCGCCGCCAGCGCCCATACGCCCAAACCGGCAGAGGGTTTTGCCCCTGCCGCCGGTGTTGTGCCTTGTGTTTTTTGCTTAATTTTTAACATTTTTCCGCCCCTTAAAATTATTCGGCTTTAGCAGGCTCAGCATGTTCAAAGTTCAAAAAGCCCAAGCAGGTTAAACAATAACCGAATTGCTGCGTGATGTTTAAGTAGTTGTGGAAAATTTGGAAATCGCTGTGTTTTTCAACACCTCTGATTTCAAGCTCATGGTTTAATGATTTGTTGAGCCACATACGCGCGTGACCTTCGGCAATTTCATCATCAATCGGGGTGTCAAAATATTCAACATATTCTGCCGCCCAACCGCCGATAAGCTCGCCTTTTTTATCTTTACCCCAACAAATACCGACACCGGTGGCAATCGCCTTGTGCTCATTGAGGTTGGCGCCGTTGCCGGCCATAATAACCTCAAGCACCGCGCCATGCTTAAACTGATTTACCACTTTGTTGACCGGCACAATATTGCCGTATAATTCTTTCGGCAATACGGAAGTGTACGGAATAACGTTAAAGTTTTCAATTTTGGCCTGCATTAAAGCCGAATCATAACAAAACGTTTCAAACGGCTGCGGGGGAATGCCGTCATCAGATTGTCCGGCGCCGCCGGTGTGAAATGCTAATGTCGGGTAACGAACACCATGTATCATTATTTTTCTCCTTAAAAACAAAATTAAATTACGCGTTATTGAAGTAATCTTGTTTTAAGGGCTTTCAATTAACCCAAACATAAAGTTTTAATTTAGCCGATACAACTTATGCACAGCACGGACTCGTAAATATTGCAAAAAAAAAACGCGAGCTAAAATCTTCTTAAATTTAACTTTTTAAGGAGATTTTTAATCATGAATATACAATCCGGAAGAAGTATGGTCGAAATGCTTGGCGTGCTCGCTATTATCGGAGTTTTAAGCGTCGGGGCAATTGCCGGTTACAGTAAAGCAATGTTTAAGTACAAGCTTAACAAGCAAACAGAGCAGCTTAATCAGCTGATTAATGCCGTAACACAATATTTTCCGCAATTAAATTCAGAAATCATTATTGATTTAGTGCCGATTTTGAAAAAACTTAATGTAATCCCGAAGGAAATGATTAAAGATAACAATTCTGTCCTGATTTATGACGTTTTTAATAATGCCATAGAAATAACAACCGGCACCAGAAATGACGTCGGAAACAATTACAAATATGCGATTTTATCTTATATGCTTGATTTTACCGGCTCCAACAGTGTGGATATTTGCCGTAACACCATTCTCATTATGAAAGAAAACCGTGAAAATTTATGGGTTGCCGAAACTTGGTCTGAAACATCAGGGGCACAAAACATACAATATGCCGGCGATAAGTTTTGTGATAAAAATAGGTATAGCGGATGTCTTAAATATCTTGATTTAGAAATGGCAGATAAAATTTGCCGCGATAAGGCGGGTGATGCCAATGCTCATTTTTCAATCTACTGGCGCGATTAGGTTTTAAATATAAGTTTTCCCCTTAAACTCGGGATTTTATTATAATGAATATATAACATTATTCGAGTATCAAATTCTTATTTCTAATTAAAAAGGGGCGAAATCGCCCCTTTCTATCTTAACATAATTCAGCATCACCAAACCCGAATTGTTCTAAACTATCAGATTTCGCTTGTACGCAGATATATTCCAAATCAGTTTTTGCTTCCATTGTTCTTACGGCACTTGGTAGAACTTTGACACAAGTTCCTTCTTTAACTTCAACAACTTCATTGTCCAAAGTCATTGCCCCTTCGCCTTTTAGAAAAATATAAACTTCTTCGTTTTGTTTGTGTTTGTGATTGAAGGGTAATTTTACTCCAGCAGGCATTACGCTAACTGAAATTTCACAACTTGTTAAACCTAACAAATCATGCAAAAACGCTTTTCCGTTTTCATAATTTTGACCTACTTCGCTAATTTTCCCGATTTCTTCTTTTTTAAAGTTTTTCATAATGCTTTCTCCTTTCGTTAGATATCTAACTATTAC
>CALETM010000065.1 GCA_937920765.1 uncultured Alphaproteobacteria bacterium
TGGCAAATTTTTTGTTGATTTGCGCCATTTTAGGTATTATTGGCGCAGTCATTGAAAAGCTTTGGGGACATGTTGAGGATATTTTAGCATGGCTCTTGAGCTTTTTCCTCCCTGGCATCGGCTTGGGATTATTGCTGTTTCTTATCATGGGTGCCGGATATTTATTCGGTATTTTCGGAGATATTTATATCTTTGGAATCCATAGCTTTGTGCTAGGGTTTGTGATAGGAACAATTCGCGAGTTTTATTTGTGTATTAAGCACACACTTGCGAGAAGGTAAGAAATTTAGCACCGTGTTTGTTTTGTATAAACAGCACGGTGCTTCTTTTTTAACCGATAATTAATTGAAAATTTAACATTTTGTGATAATAACAATCACAATTATGTCATTTAAATCAATAAAAGGGTTGAAAAATGGAAACACAAGCGCTTTCAGATGCCGTCAACACCGCGGCAAATCAAATGTCTATGTGGGATTTGGTGTGGGCCTCCGATACGGTTACCAAAGTTGTAATGATTGGCTTAATTGCCGCGTCGGTTTGGTCATGGACAATCATTTTTGAAAAATTTGCCACTTTGCGGCAGGTAAAACGCAATACCAAAAAGTTTGAAGAGGCTTTTTGGTCGGGCGGTTCGCTTGACCGCTTGTATGATGCCATCGGCAACCACCCGCGCGACCCGATGTCGGCAATGTTTATGGCTGCCATGAAGGAATGGCGTCGCTCCAATATCATGAAGTCTAAAACCGACCGCGGCTTGCGAGGCGCATCGCTTCAACAGCGTGTTGAAAAAGCCATGATGGTGGCAATGGATAAAGAGCTTGACGATATGGACAACCGCTTAGGCTTTTTGGCATCAACCGGTTCGGTGGCTCCGCTTGTCGGTTTGTTCGGTACGGTTTGGGGCATTATTAACAGCTTTAACGCCATTGCCGCCACCCAAAGCAACTCGCTTTCCGCCATGGCTCCCGGTATTGCCGAAGCTTTGTTTACCACCGCATTCGGCTTAATCGCCGCTATTCCGGCGGTGGTCACCTACAACATGATTACCACTGATGTTGACCGCTATGCCAAACGGCTTGAAAACTTTATTGCCGAATTTTCAACCATTTTATCGCGCGAAATTGATGACAGCACCTTAAAAGCTGAAATGGCAGGCGAATAAACGGAGAACAAAAATATGATGTATAATTCTCGCTTTTCATCAGGACGCCGCCCGAGCCGCCGTAACGCCGACATTAACATTACCAATTTAATGGACGTAATGATGGTGTTGTTGGTGGTGTTTATGGTTGCCGCTCCGCTTATGACTTCTGGCATTGCGCTTGATTTGCCTAAAGTCGGCGGCAAATCGCTTGAAGGCAAAGAAACCTCAATTAACATCAGCGTTGATAAAGACGGATACTATTATATCGGTAAAACGGAAATTCCGGCTGATAAAATTGTGCCTAAAGTTAAGGCGATTCGCAGTGAAAATGCCGATGCTACCGTTACCATTTCCGGCGATACCATGTCTGAATACGGCAGAGTTATTAACCTGATGGCGCTGTTAAAAGAGGCGGGGATAGATAAAGTCGGCCTTAAAACCGAGGCTCGTCCGCTTGTTAAGGAGAAATAGGCGCAAGCTATGAATAAACGCTATCTTTACATGTCGATTGCTTTGCATATAACGGTTTTTCTGGTTTTAGTGCTGGATTTGCCGTTTTTCGGGCGTGCCAAGATAGAAACCGGACAAGCTCCGATTATTGTTGACTTAAAAGACGTGAAACTTGCCGAAATGACCAACTTGCCGCCAAAAGCTGTTTTTGGTAAAGAAGATAAAAAAGCTACCGCGCCGGAAAAAAAACCTGCACCTAATTGGACTCATGAAGAGGCAAAAGCGCCGGAATTACCGCCGTTGCCCGAAGAAACTAAAGCTGAACAGCCTAAAAAAGACTTTTTAGACACCACTCCGCCGGAACCTGAAAAACCGGCTCCGAAACCTGATACTAAACCTAAACCCAAGCCGGTTCCCAAACCGGCTCCAAAGCCTGCGCCGAAACCAGCGCCCAAGCCGCAGTCTAAACCCAAACCTGCGCCGAAACCGGCCGATAAAACGTCGCCGGCGCCCAAGCAGGCAGCAAAGCCTAATGCTAAACAACCGGCTCAAAACAAAACAATTGCCAATCCGTTAAAGAGTTTAATGGATTCGGTAAGCAGTATGGAAAAAGAAATCGGCGACACCGCGTCACCGGCCGTAATTAAAGAAGGCACTGCCGTTGCTAATATGGGCATTGAGGGCGGCACCGGAGGCTCATATTTCAGCGAGCTTACCATTACAGAAACCGACGCAATCGGCGGTTATTTGCGCGAATGTTGGAATCTTGACCCCGGAGCGCAAGGTATTGAGGGTATGATAATTGAAGTTAGAGCCACCTTAAACAAAGACGGCACGGTTCGCGATGCTCAGGTTGTAAACTCATCGCGTATGAGCACTGATCCGCATTTTAGAGCCATTGCTGAAAGCGCTCGCCGCGCAATTTGGGCATGCCAAAATAAAAACGGCGTGAATATTTATAAAGTTTTTGCTGAAAAATACCCCGATAAATATGACAAATGGAAATCAATATTAGTACGTTTTAACCCCATGGACGCAACTGTACAGTAAAAACAGGAGGAAATATGAAAAAAATTATTTATGCATTGTTGTCGGTTTTAATGTTTGGCGGTTGCGCAAGCACTGAAATCTATAATTTAGAATATGCCGACAGCGGCAAAACGCTGACGTTGGCGTTAGGCGATATAGTTAATGTCGAATTGCCCGAAAATCCGACTACCGGATATTCATGGGCGTTTTTTACTAATCCGGAACCGCAAAATATTGTTACTAATGTTACGGAAAGCTATCGCCAATATAACATCAGCGAAGATATGCTCGGCGTCGGCGGTATAAAAATATTTTCATTTAAGGCCACCCACCCCGGAGAAGTTACTATAACCGGTTATTATTACCGCCCATGGGAGAGCGCAACCGGAAGCTATGTCTCAAAGGCGGTTTATCATATTGTGGTTAAAAAACCGCTTGTTAATCAAGGAGAATAACTATGGAAACCCGTATAGCATTACTCGCCATTTTGGTAAAAAATCAGGATAGCGTTGAAAAACTTAATGCCTTGCTGCATGAATACCGCGCCTATATCGTCGGACGAATGGGTATCCCGTATAAGTCTAAGCAAGTGGCTATTATAAGTATTGCGCTTGACGCTCCGCAAGATATTATTTCCGCTTTGTCCGGTAAAATCGGCGCTCTGGAAGGCGTTAGCAGCAAAACGGTTTTTGCTTAAAATAAAAAACTTGCCAAATTCCGATAAAGGCTTTATGTTCACATCAGTTTTAACTGACGGGGAAGTTTTTTCTGACCCATAAGAAAGGAAATTTTATGTATAATCCCAAATCGCTCAAGGCAGAAGAGTTTATCTGCCATGATGAAGTGCTCGCAACTTTGGCGTATGCCGATGCTAACAAGCATAATCAGGAACTTATTAATCAGATAATCGCCAAAGCAAAATTGCGCAAAGGTTTAACCCACCGCGAGGCATCGGTTTTGCTTGCCTGTGATTTACCGGAGCAAAACGCTGAAATTTTTGCCCTTGCCGAGCAGTTTAAAAAAGACTTTTACGGCAACCGAATTGTGCTTTTTGCTCCGCTTTATCTTTCTAATTATTGCGTCAACGGCTGCACTTATTGCCCGTATCATGCCAAAAACAAACACATTATGCGCAAAAAATTAACGCAGGAAGAAGTTAAAGCCGAGGTTATTGCCTTGCAGGATATGGGACACAAACGCTTGGCGATTGAAGCCGGTGAAGACCCGATTAATAACCCGATTGAATATATTTTAGACTGCATTAAAACCATTTATTCGGTAAAGCACAAAAACGGTTCAATTCGCCGCGTAAATGTTAATATTGCCGCCACTACCGTTGAAAACTACCGCAAACTGAAAGAAGCCGGTATCGGAACATATATTTTGTTTCAAGAAACATATAATAAAGAGTCGTATGAAAAACTGCACCCGACCGGACCTAAGCACAATTACGCCTATCATACTGAGGCTATGGATAGAGCCATGGAAGGCGGTATTGACGATGTCGGGCTTGGCGTTTTGTTTGGGCTTGAAGGTTATAAATATGAGTTTGCCGCGCTTTTAATGCACGCTGAGCACTTAGAGGCAGTTCACGGCGTTGGTCCGCACACCATATCGTTTCCGCGGATTAAACGCGCCGATGATATTGACCCCAATACTTTTGATAACGGCATTGATGATGATATTTTTGCCAAGATTATTGCATGTGTGCGCGTTTCTACCCCTTATACCGGAATGATTATTTCTACCCGTGAGAGCGAAGCCTGCCGTAGCCGCGTTATTCATTACGGAATTTCGCAAATTTCCGGCGCGTCGCGCACCAGCGTCGGCGGATATACCAATATAACCCGCGAGCACGATACCGAACAATTTGACGTTTCAGACCAACGCACTTTAGATGAAGTTGTTCGTTGGCTTTTAGGTATGGGTTATATCCCGAGTTTTTGCACCGCGTGTTATCGCGAAGGCCGCACCGGCGACCGCTTTATGGAATTGTGTAAAAAAATGCAGATTCTTAACTGCTGCCACCCTAACGCTTTAATGACGCTGCAAGAATTTTTGCAAGATTACGCCTCTGCCGAAACTAAAAAATTAGGCGAAGAAGTAATTAACAAAGAACTTGCCAACATTAAAAGCGATAAAGTTCGGCAAATTACGATAGCAAACCTTGAAAAAATTAAACAAGGAGAGCGTGATTTCCGCTTTTAAGCTCTTTTATCGTTCTTGCGATTTTGTGTAATAAAGATTAAGACCGCCAGCATTAAAGTTGTCGCGCAAACGTTTTTGAAGTTTGGCGAACTCTTCCGGATTTTTCTTTAACTCGCCGATGGCTTGTTCTGCTTGCGCGTTCATTTTTTCAGATTGACGATGTAAAGTGATGTATAAATTAGCATTAAACGCTTTAATGCCGCCTTTTTTAATTTTATCGGCGCAGGCTGAATATTCATCTTTGTGTTTTGCGTCGTGAGAGGCTTGAATACTCATAAGTGTTAAATAGGTGTCTACGGATTTTTGATGAATGGTGAAAAAATCGGGCAAAGGTTTGCCTTCTGTAATATTGAGAGCAATATCTTTGTATATTTTATCCTCTGAGGTTGTTAAAGTTTTAAAAATTTCATCGGAGTCTTTGCTTTTTAAAGCATTTACTAAATCAAGCAAATCACAGCCGCTGTTTTCCAACAGATGCTCCAGCGAAAGAGAGTGTCCTTTATCGCTTGAACAGCCGCGAATACCGTTTTCGCGGGCTATATTTGCCACATTTTCTGAAATCGGATCTTCATGGGAGTAAACATAATGATATCCCATTTTTTCAAGCGTCATTTTTACAGCCGCATCACGTAACAGTTTGTTTAAAATCGCAAACCGGTCTTCTTCAAGCAGGCCGCGTAAAAAAAGCTTTTTATTTTCTGATTTATCATATGCTGCCATTAATTTTTTGTCATAACCAAGCAGGTGGTTTATTTGAAAGTCAGAAGCATCGCCGTTCATATATTTTTCGTAAAGACAGCTGTCGCCCTCACTTAAAGCTAAAATTTCTTTTATTTCCTTGTCGGTATAATTATCTGTTTTGTAAGTGACTACATGGTAGCCGTGTTCGCCGTGTTCGTCGAAATTAATCAATTTCTCGGCGTTCGGGTCGGGTTTGATAAGATATGCGTTCTTCGGCAATAGCAATCCGGTATCGGGATCAGGAATAAAATAGGTATCATCAACCGACACTTCTTGCGGATTGCCGTTTAAGCGAACAACATCATTATACGGAGCCAACACTACAAATGGAGCTTTATCCCAAGAGCCGGCTGAATTAGCCCCGACAACGGCATTTAATTTTCCGTGAACGGACGCTCGCGGCAAATCATAATCTGTCACCTTTGCCGTCGGAGGAATATATAGTTCGCCTTTTTCATTAATTTTCGGCTCATAATTTGTGGCATGCACGAGAACCCAACCTTCAGGATTGTTCATAATTTCATCTGCGTTTTCTTTTGAGTATAAAGAAATCGTGTTGATGTTATCTTTAAGATTTTGCGCAACCTCATCTGAATTTTCCGCTATGGCTTGACGCAAGCGCGCTATTTTTTCCTTTAATTCATTCATTTAATCACACTTTCAATGTAATTTAACAGCAACAGCCGATATTTAATGTATTGTTTTTATTCTACATTATTTTGCGCTTTTTATCAATATAATTACTGTCTCTTATACACATCTGACGCTGCCGACG
>CALETM010000066.1 GCA_937920765.1 uncultured Alphaproteobacteria bacterium
AAACTCCTGTTTTTACGATTATGGTTGATTTATGTTATACGCACGATATAATGCTGTCAATTTAGATTTTAAATAAAGGGTAAAAATGCAAACAAAACAAACCACATTAAGCAACGGGCTGCGCATTGTAACATCGGAGCGCCCGCAAAACGAAACCGTATCTTTAGGCATTTGGGTAAACACCGGTTCCGCCTATGAAACAGAAGATATTAACGGCATCTCGCACTTTGTTGAGCATATGGTCTTTAAGGGTACTGAAAAACGCACGTCTTTGCAAATTTCGGAAGAAATTGAAAATGTCGGCGGACAAAACAACGCCTACACTTCGCGTGAATTTACCGCGTTTTATGCCAAAATGCTTAAAAACGACTTAGAACTTGCGCTTGATGTAATTGCTGATTTTATCGCAAACCCGACTTTTCCGGCTGATGAAATGGTTAAAGAAAAAGAAGTGGTGGTGCAGGAAATTAAACAAGGTAATGATACTCCTGATGACGTAATTTTTGATTATTTTCAAGAAAAAGCCTTTCCTAATCAGCCTTTAGGGCGTTCTATTTTAGGTCCGGCCGAAAAAGTCCGCGCTTTTACCGCCGACGATTTACGCAGGTATATGCAGCACAATTACGCGGCTGAAAATATGATGGTGGTTGCGGTCGGTAACTTAAATCATGACTTGTTTGTTAAAATGGTTGAAGCCCGCCTTGCCGGTTTTAGAGCTAAAAAGCTCTTTACTCCCGCTCCGCAAGTTTACAAAGGAGGCTTTTATACCGAAAAACGCGATATTGAGCAGGCTCATGTTTTAGTCGGATTTAAAGGCATCGAATACTTTAATCCGATGTATTATCCGGTTTCAGTATTTTCCACCTTGTTCGGCGGCGGTATGTCGTCACGCCTGTTTCAGGAGATTCGTGAAAAACGAGGCTTGGTATATACCGTTTACAGCTTTACAAACTCGCACACCGCTAACGGCCTGTTTGGCATATACGCCGGATTATCCGGATCTGAAATTAATCAGATTATTCCGGTAATGGCTGATGAAATTAAAAAAGTGGTGCAAGATAAGGTTACTGAGGCTGAAATCAACCGTGCTAAAGTGCAGCTTAAAGCCAGTATGTTAATGGCACTTGAAAGCTCGTCGGCAACGGCTGAGGTTATTGCCCGCCAAATGCTTTTGTATAATCGGGTTATTCCTGTTAATGAAATTGTTGAACGTATTGACGCGGTAACTGCCGATGATATTCAAAAAGCGGCGCAAATGCTGTTTACCTCAAAGCCGACATATACTCTGCTTGGCGATATAAACGATTATCCTGATTATGAGCGCTTGCAAAAATATTTGCAATTTTAAGGCTTTGTTATCCAAATTGTGTTAAATTCGGTTTAAATTTAACAAACCGGAGATTGCGCCATGTCACGTGCGGAAGATATTTTTCAAAAACTTATTTATTTTGGCGAAGACGCTATTGATGAGTTTATTTTAACTCGGCAAAGCGAGGAGTTGTTCCTTGATTTTAAGCAAGCGGTTTCTACCGGCAAAAACTTTAACACCCTGCACCGTGACGACCGCAAAAATTTGGCCAAAGCTATCTCCGGATTCGGCAACTCTGAAGGCGGCGTTGTAATTTGGGGCGTTGAATGCGCCCGCGATACTGAAGTTGGCGACGTTGCCCAAGCTAAAGTTAAAGTCCAAAACGTGCATCGCTTTTTAAGCTGGCTTGAAAGCGCCATCTCCGGCTGCACCATTCCGAGCCACAACAAAGTACGCAATCATATTATCAGCTCTGATGCCGACGGCAACGGCTTTGTTGCTACCTATATTCCTAAATCAGAGATAACTCCGCTGATGACCACCGGCAACAGCACCATATATATTCGCTCGGGCTCTAACAACGTTCCGGCGCCATACGCGGTAATTGCCGGCATGTTCGGCAAACGTCCGCAGCCTAATATTGAGCTTGAATTAAAAGATAAATCGCTTGAAATTTTAGAAAACGCCGATGAAGATATGCTTTACCCCAAAACCATTGATAATCCGCCGGAAAAATACGTTAAAATCGGTTTTTCAATTCAGGCGCATAACCAAAGCAATGCTTTAGCGCGTGAAATTTATTTATCATGCACCACCGAATCTACCGGCAGCGAATATAACAAAGTACGCTTTTTAAATTACAGTCAAATGGACGCTTTAACCGGTATCAGCGGGCATACCAACTTAATCACCCGTCCCGAATTGCGCCTGCCTCCGCGCGGTATGCTCAAATTTGCCAATGTGCAGATAATTTTATCGCCGTATATTGAAGAAGATTTGTGCATTAACGGCGTAATCGGCGCGGAAGGAGCGGTTCCGAAAGATTTCAGAATTTATATTCCCAAAAATCAGCTGCGTTCATTTGTGGCCAGAGCCTTAAGAGAAGAAGATGAGCAAGAAAGCCTGCTTACCGAGTTTTTTACCGAATATTTGAAGAGCGAATAACATGGCGGCACGAGTTGAAATTTTTACTGACGGAGCTTGTTCAGGCAACCCCGGAGCCGGTGGTTGGGGCGTTATATTGCGCCATAAAGATATTGAAAAAGAATTAAGCGGCGGCGAAGCCAACACCACAAACAACCGTATGGAATTAACCGCGGTAATTGAGGCGTTAAAAGCCTTAAAAACCGTTTGCAACATAACTCTTTACACTGACAGCAAATATGTAATGAATGGCATTAACGAATGGCTGCCAAACTGGAAGCGCAACAACTGGAAAACCTCCAACAAAAAGAGCGATGTTAAAAACGTTGACTTGTGGACCAAGCTTGATGAATTGATTAAACCGCACGAAATCAGGTGGGTATGGGTTAAAGGTCACAACGGACACCCTGAAAACGAGCGAGTAGACGCCCTCGCCCGCGGGCAGGCCTTAAAATTTAAAGAACAAGCGCAATAATTACCATTTTTCCCAGTGAACTTTGTCCGGATTATATCTGTTATCCGGCTGTTTTGGCTCTTCAAGCGGATAGCCGACCGGAATAATGGTAAGCGGACGAATATTTTCCGGTAAATCAAGATATTGTTTAACTCCTTCCATAACCGCAGGCATCGGCGCCACTCCGCAAAAGCACGCGCCTAAACCTTTGGCATGGCATGCCAAAAGCAAATTTTGCGCGGCAAGCGAACAGTCAATATCGGCAAAACTCCACTTTTCATCTTCTTTTTCACGATGAAACGCAACTTCCATGTCGGCGCAAATAATAATCACGCAAGAGGCTTCTTTGGCAAAGCTCGTCCACGGCTGAATTTGCCGAAAACCTTTAATAACTTCTTTATCTTCAATAACCAAAAAACACCACGGTTGTTTATTATGAGCTGAAGGCGCGTATGAAGCGGCTTTTAACAGCTCTTCAATATCAGCGTGTGAAATTTGTTTAGTGTTGTCAAATTGTCTGACCGAACGTCTTGTTAAAATACATTCTAGCGTGTCCATTTTTACCTCCGTTAATTAGTTTTGCGCCGTAATGAATCTATACGCGGCAAAACCGAGTTTTCAATAATAAAATTAATAGCCCTCTCCGCCATTTTGTCGGTATGTGCAAGCGTTTTATTAATTTCAGTTGCATCATCGCCGGCAAAAGCGCGCTTAGCGAGCACCGGATACAAATCAGCCAGTTCCGATAAAGAATCGGCAATCTCTGCAATATAAGCCGGAAGTTTTAAGGCATCGCATCCGCCCCAAAAGCCTTCTAAATAACCGAGCTCAATCTGTTCATAGCGCTTTTGGCACCAAAGCGGCAGATTGGCTTTTTCCTCTTTGCTAAAGGCAGGCAGACTAACCTTATTGGCTTTTACCAAATTAAACATTTCGTCCCACAGCCCCATAAAAAACTTAAAGAACAATTCCGCTTCTTTTTTGGTCTCAAGCCTTGGTTGTTCATTTTCAGGCCAAAATGATGAAATAACATCTGTCGGGCGCAAATCTAAGTTAGGGCTGCATATTGCGCCGGCAAATTTCATTTTAACCACGTCTAAAGTTGTTGGGCATTTGTAGTGTTCCAAAAATTTTTTGAACTTATCATCGCCAATATATTCATTTTCGCTTTGCATTTAAAAACTTCTTTGTATAATATGGTTGAAACAATTTGAATTTAATGTAATGGAGTTTTTAAAATTGTCCAGTATAAAAATCATTACTGCAACTTTATTTTTAGTAAGTTTAACCGCCTGCTCGCTGTTTGAGCCTTTCATTGACCGACGACGAAACGCCGGCGCGCAGGATATCAGCCGCCTGTATGTAGGCAAATCAAAACCGGAAGCTCCGGCCGTTTGCTACAATGGTTTATGGACAACCGAAGAAGAATTGCAAAAGCTTGCTGATGACGAGTGCGTTAAAAACAACACAGGCTCTCACGCTGAAAAAGTAAACACCACCCATTTCAGTTGCAAGTTGGTACTCCCCTCTCATGCTTATTTCAAATGCGTTAAATAACAGGAACAAAAAATGACTTTATCTATTGAAAAATCACTTAATCAAAAACTCAACAAAATTTTTAACAAACTCAATTTAGACTCTCGTTTTGCTGCGGTAAAACCTTCTGACCGCCCTGACTTGAGCGATTTTCAGTGCAACGGGGCTTTAGCTCAGGCTAAAATCTTGCATAAAAACCCGCGTGAAATTGCGCAAGCTATTGTAAACGAACTGCAAAACGATGCCGATATTGCCGCTGTTTCCATAGACGGCCCCGGTTTTATAAATTTAAAGCTCAATAACAGCTTTATCGGCGAAGTGCTTGATAATATGGCAAAAGACGAGCGTTTTGGCTGCGGTAAAATTGCGAGCCCCGCCAAAGTGGTTATGGATTTTGGCGGCCCGAATGTGGCAAAATCACTGCATGTCGGACACTTGCGCTCAGCTGTTATCGGCGAAGCTATCCGCAGAATTGAATTATTTGTCGGCAATAACGTTATCTCCGATATTCACTTTGGCGATTGGGGCACCCCGATGGGTATGATTTTGGCTGAAATTATCCGCCATGACGGCGATTTATCCAAAACCGAGACTTATGATATTGAACAGATTTCCGCCTTTTACAAACAAGCCAACATCCGCTGCAAAGAAGATGAAGCCGCTAAAGAAACCGCCCGCCGCATTACCGCCGAACTGCAAAACGGCAATGCCGAATACCGCAAAGCCTGGCAGCATTTGCGCAGCGTTTCAGTTGCCGCTGTTAAAGAAAATTATGACGAACTCAGCGCTCATTTTGACTTATTGCTCGGCGAAAGCGATGCTCATAACACTTGCGCTGAAATTATAAAAATCGCCCAAGAAAAAAGCTTATCCGAGGTTGATGACGGCGCCACCATTATCCGCCTGCCGGAGAGCAACAAGCCAATGCCGCCGGTAATTTTGGTAAAATCAGACGGTGGTTTCGGCTATCAGGTAACCGATATTGCCACCATAAAAATGCGGGTTGACGACCTTAAAGCCGATGAAATTATTTACGTGGTTGATAAACGCCAATCTCTGCACTTTGAACAAATTTTTAAGGTTGCTGAAATGTTGGGCATTGCTCCCGATGTCAAGCTTGAACATATCGGCTTTGGCACTGTAAACGGCGCCGACGGCAAGCCTTTCAAAACCCGCGATGGCGGCGTGATGAACCTTGCGGATTTAATTGCCATGAGCAAAGCAAAAGTTCGCCAATCTATGCCAAAACCTGATGAAGTTGCCGGTTATGGCAAAGCTGAGATTGAAAAACTTGTCAGCCAAGTTGCCATCGGCGCCATGAAGTTTCAAGACCTAAAAAACAACATTGCTTCCGGTTATATTTTTGATTTGGAAGATTTTGCTAAATTTGACGGCAAAACAGGTCCTTATATTCAGTATGCCATTGCAAGGATTAATTCCATTTTGCGCAAAGCCGATTCTGCCGGATTACATGCAGGCAAAATTATGATTGAAAGTGATGACGAACGGAATTTAGCTTTAAAGCTTGCTCAGTTTGAAAACGTTATTATGCGCGCCCACACTGGCAAAGAACCGAGCATTATCACCGATTACGCTTATACTTTGGCGCAAGTGTTCAGCAACTTTTACAACACCTGCCCGATTATGACGGCTGAAAATAAGCAAATTGCGGCATCACGCTTAAAACTTGCGGCATTGGTACGCGACATGCTTAAAAAACTGTTAAATCTGCTTGGCATAGAATCCCCTGAGGTTATGCTTAAAGCTAATTAAACAGCTGATTGATTTGAAATAAAAAAGTCCTCGTCTGCCTCGCGCATTCGGGGATTTTTCAGCTTTAAAACAGCATAGCCGACGGAGTGGTTATTACAACTTATGCACAGCACGGACTCGTAAATATTGCAAAAAAAAAAC